>JAGMCY010000191.1 GCA_023128965.1 Candidatus Aenigmatarchaeota archaeon
CCGTCTTCTGTGCAGTACTTCTCGGTGAGCGTCCCGTCATCGTTGCAGTGGTCCCACAATTTAGACTCACCTGTGAAAACATGACCCTTCTCGTAGTAGTTCTTTCCGTTATCGCTGTCAATGCAAACCGGTTGCGCCGCAATTGGCTGGCCAGTAATAATCATCCCGGTAATGGAGGCGGCGGTTAGGACAGGGTACACGCAGTATCCGCCCATCTCCCCGCAGGTCTTCCTTTCCTTCTCCTTGCAGAAGCCCAGTTCACAACTTTGTTGGCAGTACTCCTTCTTCTCCTGCTTGTGGCCGCAGGAGTCAAACCAGAAAACATGATCTCCGTAACATTTAAACTCCGCGTGCGATTTGCATGTCTTTATTGGCTCTCCGGGTTTCGAGATACTTTTGTCCTCCCCGGTTCCGTACTTGACGGCGCATTCCAGCCTCCTGTTCTCCCAGTCTATCCAGACGACTGCTTTCAACCCACTGTCAGGGTCGTCTATCTTTATCATGTAGTATTCCTTGGCCGATACGTTTTTGCCGCATTCGCTGGCTATGTTTTCAAGAATTGGAATGCTCTGTATTGCTGTGTAGTACGTGACCTGGATTTGCGCGTTTGGATACTCCTCCATGAACTGCTTAATGAGAGGATTCGCGAAGGCCAGGGCCTCAGGATCCAAGCTCAGACAACCGGAAAGAAAAACAACAAGAGTTAAAGCAAGGCCGAAAACAAGATAATTTTTCATCATAATAAAGATTTGAACATATTCCCCTAATAAACCTTTTACAATAGGAATAAAAGGGAGAGACTACAAAATTATATTATGGTAAAGATCAAAAAAGAGGGTGTTCTCCTCGAACCTACAAATCTTGAGTTTGAAAACTATGCAGTTATGAATCCCACATGCATTAAAATCGGAAACAACGTTCACATGTTCTACAGGGCTGTGAAGAAAGGGAACTATTCAAGCATTGGTTATTGCAGGTTAGAAGGACCTTTGAAGGTTGTGGAGAGGAAAAGGGAACCTTTTATGGTTCCAGAATTTAACTATGAGAATCACGGGATGGAAGATCCCAGAATCGTATTTCTTGATGGGATATACTACATGTTCTATACGGCATTTGATGGCAAGAATTCTCTTGTAGCGTACGCCACAAGCAAGGATTTGAAAACATTCGAAAAAAAAGGGGCAATAACCCCTACTATAACTTATGATGAAGCGGAGGGTTTTTTTCCCGAGTTGAAACTAAAAGACAGGTATTTCTTTTTTGAGTCATACTATAAGTGTGAATTCGGAAAAGATGTGTTATTATGGGAAAAAGATGCGTTCATATTCCCGAAAAAAATTAAAGGAAAATTCGCGCTTATACACCGGATTCTACCTGAAATACAGGTCATTTATTTCAATGACTTTAGGGAGCTAACAAACGAATTCTGGAAGAATTATTTAAAACATCTGGGCGACTACGTAGTCCTCAGTTCTAAGTACTGGTATGAATCAAGAAATATCGGAGGAGGGTGCCCTCCGATCGAAACTGATAAAGGATGGCTTATGATTTATCACGGCGTTGAGGATACAAACAAGGGTACTATTTATCATGCAGGTGCAGCCCTGCTGGACAAGAAAAATCCATGCAAGGTGATAGGCCATTTAAAAAACCCGCTCTTCTCCCCGGAAAAGAAATGGGAGAAAGAAGGAAACGTCAAAAACGTGGTTTTCCCCTCGGGAGCCGCTATTTTTGGTGATAAACTTTACATCTACTACGGGGCAGCTGATAGGAGAATAGGTGCTGCTTCTCTCGATTTAAATGAACTTCTGGAAGAATTATTGGAAAGTAAAGGTTCTTAAATATTGAATTTATATTTTTTGCATGTCGATCAAAAAATCTTCCTGTATACTGCATGTAAGTACGTACCCGCCGAGGAAATGCGGTATCGCTACCTTTACACAAGACTTGTTGAATGCCATGAACAAAAGGTTTAATCCCAGTATAACATCAAAGATTCTTGTTATGAATAACGAGGATAGCAGGAAATTTGAGTATCCTAAAGAAGTTTTATTCAGAATAAATGACAGCGAAACCCAGGAATATGTCGATGTTGCAAGGAAAATCAACGAGATGGATGAGATTAAAGTGGTGAACGTACAGCACGAATTCAAAATTTTTGGCTTTGATTATGGTGAAAATCTTCTCCCGTTTCTTGAAACATTAAAAAAGCCGTCGTTTATAACATTCCATACGGTTTTGCCTGCCCCCTCTGAAAAGAGGAAGGAAATCATACGGTCTATTGCGGAAAATTCCACGTGCCTGATAGTATTGAACAACACAGCAGTTGAAATCTTCAGGAACGATTACGGGTTAAAAGATACTAACATCGAAGTCGTCCCTCACGGTATCCATGAAGTTTCATTTGAGCCCGGAATTGTAAGTAAAAAAAAGCTCGGATATGAGAACCGCATCCTGCTTTCCTCGTTCGGATTTTTGCGGTCAGGCAAACGCAGGAAATCTTCAGGGAGAGGTTACGAGTACTTCTTGGAAGCGCTTCCTGAGGTTATCGAGAAATTTCCGAACGTACTGTATCTGATAATAGGCGAAACTCATCCTGTGATAAGAAAGAAGGAAGGTGAAAAATACAGGAATTTCCTTAAAAGAAAAATCAGGGTTCTGGGCTTGGAGAAGCACGTGAAATTCATAAACAAATATGTAAGCCTAGATGAATTATTGTTATATTTAAAGGCTACTGACATCTACATCTCTTCGTCTCTCAACCCGGAACAGATTTCTAGCGGAACGCTCTCCTATGCTATGGGCTGCGGGTGTGCTGTTGTTTCCACCCCGTTTTTGCACGCCAAAGATGCTGTCACTCTCGACAGAGGAATTTTACTGGAAGATTTCAAGAAACCTGAGTTATTCAGCGAAGCCGTCATAAAAATACTCTCAAATTCCTCCCTGAAGGAGAAAATGGAGAAAAATGCATATGAGTATACGAGGCACATGACATGGCCTAGGGTCGCGGAGTCTTACATGGAAGTGTTTAATAAATATGCCAAAGCTTTCTGAAAATTTCGGATAAACCTTTTTAAGCAAAAATCCAAAAATACACCATGGATCTGAATTTCGAGGGTTTGAGCACGGAGGCAAAGATAGGGAAGATCCTTGTTCTGATAGCGTTTATCCTGAAGATAATCGGGATACTCGGCGCGCTGGTAGCGGTGTCAATGGGAACAGGCATGATGATGTTCGTCCCGATGGACCTCGGCCCCACGTGGGGTGCGATGTGGATGAGCATTGTAGCGGGCACTATAGTACTCGGCTTAATAGGGCTTTTCCTCGTGTGGAAAGCGTTCGACAAGATGGCAGCCAAGGATTTCCACGGAGCAGCAATCTTCGCTTTGATAGCGGCTTTCCTTCCGCCTTTAGACATAATCGTGCTCATTGGGGCGATACTGCTCTTCATAAGCCCGGAAGCAAAAACAAGAGCGACAGAAGCGACACCACCACCAACAACGGTTTAAATCATCCGGGATATGGGTAGAAAGAAGTTTTTGTTATTTTTCTTTATCTCATTCGTTCTCAGCCAACTTTTTTATTTTAACTTTACAATACTAAAGAAAACTATTGACAGCTTGGATTCATATTTCAGGCTGTCATTCGAAAGTTCGCGCCGATAGTCTAGCCTGGTACTTTCCTTCGAAAAAAGGATTTGAGGGCAATAGGACAGGGGCTTCCCAAGTTGAAACCACCAGCGGGTTTCAACCCTTCCTGCAACCAAAACGGAAAAAGCCTCTAACCCGGGTTCAAAGGGTGTATGAAGCAGACTTGTCTGCTTCTGTCTGAAGTTCCCGGTCGGCGCATGGGATTTAACAAACCGATAGACAGAGGGATCTGGAATTTTAAATAAAAATATATCATGCTTTTGAGTCAATTTAAAATAGTAAAACGTGTAAACTATATTGAATGGGATCGAAAAGCAAATCGAATTTGATTGACATGGAAGGGAAGGTTTTCAATATAAAAAACGAACCAATGCCTAAGGGAGCATGGTGGTGGTGGTTCTGGCTGTTTTTCTTCGATAATCCAAAAAATCCGCAAAAGCCCAGGCAGCTTATGATTTTATGGTCAACGAAAAACGTCAAGAAGATCGACTGCAACAACCTTAAGATAAATATAAAACTTCCCATTGACAAAAAAAACCCAGATGGTGCGGTGTGTGCATGGTATTTTGATGGGGAAAGGATGCATCACAACTTCCTCCTGGAACAGTGTAACATAAAGATATCTGACAGGGAACTTTCAACCACGTCCGCGACACCGACATCGTTCTCGATAAATGGCAAAAGGAGCGTTGTGAAGATAGGTAAGGATTTCAAGTTCATCGCTGACGAGAATGGGAAACACGACTTCAAAGGGACCAACTACCATTCAAACAACTTCATTGGCGAGAAGGGATACTCCATAATGAAGGTGAACCATACAGATCTCTCAGGCAAAGTCGGCGGAAAACCGATAAGGGGGACTGCATACTTCCAGAGGGTTTTCGTGAACGCTCCCGCTATGCCCTGGTACTGGGGCATATTCCACTTTGGCAACGGAGGCATTTTGACATACACGAACCATCTCATCCTTGGGAAATCCATAAAGAAGGATATCTCATTCTTCGACGAGAAGGTCATGCACCATTTCGGCAAGATGAAGGTGAAAAGGAGCGGAGGGGACATTCCGACATTCAGGATAACAGGGGAGAATGATATCGAGAAGATAAGCTTCTCCGTCGTCTCATACGCCCATTCTTCGTGGACATTCAAAAAAAAGGGTCTTGGTTTCATTCCAAATAAGTTGATTTACAACGAATATCCTTCAACAGTAGACGATCTCGAACTAATGAATAAGAGGACTGGCAGAGAGATCACAACATCAAAGGAGCTCGGGAAGGGTATAGGGAATGCCGAGCACACGACCGGATTTCTCTTTTGAACCTTCACTGAAAAACCCTATTTTTGATGATCCTTCCTTTTCACTAAGAAAAAATAGAGAATCGCGCCTATTATGCCGGTTAAGACTATTACGAATACCCATACTAATTTATCTTCGAACTCTCTCTGCAAACAGTCAATCAGCATCCAGAACCAGAAAACAATCGCGAGCACAGCCAAAGCTCCGATTGATAAAACAAACAACGTGAACAGCAGGCCAGCACCTAACCACGCCCCGCCAGCGGTAACATCCAAGTCATCCGGATAGGGCTGCGCGGACGCGAGAGGGAGAAACAGCGTCAGAATCAAAACTAATGATAAAACCGCTGATAAATGTTTGGTCATATTGATTTTTTAGAAAAGAGACATAAAAACTTTTTATTTTCAGGCAAAGCCATCCGATCGAAACCTTTATAAACCTTAATGAATATATATTCAATATAAGTAATGAATATAAATTCAAAACATGGCGATGACTTGAATATATGATTCAGGTCATCATTCGAAAATTCGGAGGTGAAAATATGCCATGGGGAGACAGAACAGGTCCCAACGGAATGGGACAAATGACAGGAAGAGGAATGGGATTTTGCGCAGGTTTTGACAGGCCTGGTTACGCTAATCCTGGTCCTGGATTTGGAAGAGGAATGGGATTCGGTAGAGGTTTCGGACGCGGGTTCGGAAGAGGCAGGGGCTTCGGAAGGAGATTCTGGGGTTTTGGTTCCGCACCCGGATACGCACCTTATCCAGCGTATGCGAACTACCCAGCAACTCCGGCGGCTCAGGTAGCTCCAGCAAGAACGGTTCCGGTTCAGTACGGGCCAGCACCGGCACAATATGAATACACAAAGGAAGATGAGCTAGCGGATCTGAAAGCTGACAAGGAAACCTTGGGAAGGGAGCTTCAGGCGATTAATGAAAGGCTTAAAGAACTGGAAAGCAAGAAATGATATGTATCAGGAGCCAGAGTTTGTTAATTTAGCGAGGTGTAATAGTGAAAGAAGTAATGGAGATGTGGGCATGCAAGCGTTACAGCAAGCAACATCCGGGGGCCTGTGTGGAACCGGCAAAGATAAAAAGGTCATACCCTTGAGAGATTGTCAAAAGACCCTGAAGAGAGAACTGGCCAGACAGAAGGTCATATACAGAAGAGGGATCATAAAACTGGAGGCCGAGATAGATAAACTCAAGAATAGCAATAAATGAATCGGTATTCTGACTCCGCCTCATAAGGTGATTTGTGCATGCCAAGGCCAAGGATTCCCAGGAGGGTTTGGTTCAGACCGGACGTGACGTATTACAAGCCGGCCGGAGCTCCGATGGCAGGGCTTCAGGAAGTAATTCTGACAATGGATGAATTTGAAGCGATTCGTCTGAAAGATTATGAGGACGTGAGCCAGACCGAAGCCGCGAAGAAAATGGGGATTTCGCAACCTACTTTTCAGAGGATTTACGAATCCGCAAGGAAGAAGTTAGCGGATGCAATAGTCAACGGGAAGGCGATACGCATCGAAGGCGGACAGTACAGGATGATGGGACGCGGAAGGGGATTTGGCGGAGGAAGAGGCAGGGGAGGAAGGTTCTGATTATGGATTCAGAAAGGCTCAGGCAGTCAGGATTCAAATTGGTAATGAGTTTCAAGAGTATAATGCCCATTTTGATAGGTGTGCTCATGTTGGTAGCACTTATCATAAAGGTGATACCTGGTGAATTCTATGCGAGCCTTTTTACAGGGAATGTTTTTGTTGATTCGCTTGTCGGATCGCTCTTCGGGAGCATAGCGGCAGGGAATCCCGTGAACAGCTATATTATAGGGGGCGAACTGCTGAAACAGGGGATATCCTTGTTTGCCATAACGGCTTTCATGGTGGCCTGGATAACCGTGGGGGTGGTTCAGTTTCCGGCTGAGAGCCTCATGTTGGGTAAAAGGTTCGCTACCGTTCGCAGTCTCGTAAGCTTTGGATTGTGTATAGTGATCTCTTTGCTCACGGTTCTAACTTTGGGGTTGTTGTGATGTTCAGGAAACTGCTGGATAAGGTGGGAGTGGGATGGATTTTTCTCGCGATAGTTATCGTGATCTATGGTCTGTTGGGAGTGATGAATTATGCCTTGTTTGAAAAAGCTGTTCTCGCCTTCTGGAACCTGCTTTTGAAGGTTCTTCCGGTTCTTGGACTGGTTTTCGGTATCATGTTCCTCGCGGACCTTTTCCTTACTCCCGAGAGAATCATAAAATACCTTGGGGAGGGATCTGGAATTAAAGGTTGGGTTTTAATGATTCTTGGCGGAATCCTTTCGACCGGCCCAATCTACATGTGGTATCCTTTACTGAGCGATCTGAAAGAAAAGGGAATGAAGAACTCGCTTATCGCGACGTTTTTGTATAATCGAGCGGTTAAGATCCCTCTTCTACCCATGATGATTTACTATTTCGGATGGGTATTTGTAATTATACTTACAACTTATATGGTTGTATTCTCAGTAATAAATGGGTTGATTGTAGGGAAAATTTCGAGGTAATTGAAATGCGAATAGCTGTGGCTTCCTTAGGAAAGGATGAGGATTCGGAGATCAGCGAGAAGGCAGGGAGGTCCCCCTATTATTTGATTTTCGATGAGAAAGGCGAGCTTTTAGAGGGCATTTCGAATCCTTTCGCAATAGGAGGCGGAGGAGCGGGATTCGGAGTGGCGAAGATGCTTGCTGACAAAGGGGTGAGCGTATTGATCGCAGGGAAGTTCGGACCGAACATGACAGGTGCTATGAAAGGCCGGGGATTGAAGTGTAGAGAGGTAAGGGGAAATTCCAAGCAGGCTGTTCTGAAAGTCCTGAAAAAGTAGGAGTTGATAATATGCCGAACGGAAGAGGAAGAATGGGAGGATCCGGACTTGGACCTTCGGGGGAATGTACATGTCCCAAATGCGGATATAAAATGCCGCATGCCCGAGGGACACCCTGTTATGAACAGGTATGTCCGAAGTGCGGGACAAAGATGACAAGGTGAAGATAAATAATATAAATTAATTCAGAAGGCAGAAGGTCTCAGGATGGAAAAATTCGCAATGGTGGTTAAAGAGTATTCGAAGGGGAGGGAGGTGATTTCGCATGAAGATAGCATTGACATGCAAGAGGAATAAAAATACCGGTACAATAGAAGATTATAGCCTCGAGACATTGTTCAGGACTAGGTATCTTCTGGTGTATAATTCGGAAACCAATAAAATTACCATATACGAGTTAGAAGGTTTTGAAAACGTGAAACAAGGAGACAAAGGGCCTGCACTAGCGAAATATATACGCAGTCGTATTGGTAAAATTGATGTACTTGGTACTCCACGTCGCACACTTGAGGTAAGTGAAACCGAAGAAAATCCTCCATGGGAAAAGAACGTGGTAGCCGGCGATGTAAACAATGGTGCAAAGGGTGTAATAGAAACATTGATAAAAAAGTATGGGAAAGAAGTTAAAAAATAATTTATTTAACCTCATTGAAATATAGATAAGGTATGGAGGTGTCGGTATGAAGATAGCGATTTCAACAGGTAAAGGCGGAATGGATGATGCAGTAGTCCCAGTGTTTGGGAGATGTGGGTCATTCACTATAGTGGAGATCGAAGGTGATGAGATAAGGGGGAGCGAAGTAGTTCCCAACCAGGCTACTCAATCGCCCAGCGGCGCAGGGATACAGGCTTCACAGACCATGGTAAATGCCGGGGTGGAATCAGTTATAACAGGGAATATAGGTCCGAACTCAATGATGGTCCTGAAACAGGCAGGAATCAAAGTTTTCTCTGGAGCAGGAATGAAAGTGGAAGAAGCGGTAAAGGCTTATCTGGAAGGGAAGCTTCAGGAAATTTCAGATTCGACTGTGCCCGGTGGAGCAGGAATGGGTCTCGGCATGGGCCGTGGAACAGGCATGGGAAGAGGCCAAGGCAGAGGTCAAGGAGCAGGAAGGAGATGACAAGAATAGTGATAACTTCTGAAGGGAAGGATCTGGAAGACCGGGTGTCCATGCACTTCGGCAGGTGCCCGTATTTCATAGTGGTGGAGACCGAAGGGAAAGAGATGAAATCCCATAAGCCGGTGGAGAACCCTTATTTCGAGAATCACGTCCCTTTCGCTGTCCCTGAATTTATCTCTAAGCTAAACCCGGACGTTTTGATTACAGGGGGAATAGGGCCGCGTGCGCTTCAGGTTTTTGACTCCATGAACATAAAGGTGATACACGGGTTTTCAGGGAAGAATCAGGAAGCGATTGAAAACTATCTTAAGGGGGATATAGAGAGTGACCTTAATCCATGTGAACACGTATGAAAAGAATCGCCATAACAGGGGGTAAGGGAGGGACTGGAAAATCCACATTCGCTGTCTTACTCGCTTATAAATTACTGAAAGAAGGGAAGAAGGTAGTACTCTGCGATGCGGATGTTGAATGCCCGAATGACCATCTGATTCTTGGCAAAGGTCTGGAATTCCCTGAACCCGTTTACCAGAAAATACCCGTTATAGACCCAGGGGAATGCAGGAAATGCGGGTTGTGCGTCAGGGAATGTAGGTTTAATGCACTTTTCCAGCTGCCGGGCAAACCGCCGAGCGTTGTGGAGAACCTCTGTTGCGGCTGTGGTCTTTGCTGGACAATATGCCCCCATGGGGCGATAAGCAAAAGGAATAAGGAATGCGGAAAATCGTATGAAACACGAATAGAAAAGGATTTCTGGCTGGTGACGGGTCTGAGTTCAGCAGGGGTGGAGGAGACAGGTCCGATAGTAAGGGATACGAAAATCAGGGCAGAGGAAGTGGCGAAAAAAGTCGGGGCGGATTATCTCTTGGTTGACACCGCCGCGGGAACGCACTGCGATGTGATAAACGCGCTCATGAGGAACGAGAAGGCATACGTCGTCACAGAACCGACAATCCTCGGGGAGCATGATTCCGAACTTATACTCAAACTTCTGGATGTCATCGGCATTCCCAAGGAAATCGTCTTGAACAAGGCAGGGGTTGCAAGCAAGAAAGGGGTCGAGAAAGTTGCGGAAAAATTCGAGACGAAAATTTCATTTGAAATCCCTTATTCCGAAGAGTTGGTGAAGGCATATTGCAGAGGAAATCTAAGGGGGCTGGATTTGTTATGATAATAGCGGTTGCTTCGGGTAAAGGAGGGGTCGGGAAATCGATGTTGGCATCGGGTCTTGCGCTATTGTTCTCGAGAGAGAGGAAGATAACAGCTATAGACTGCGATGTGGACGCCCCTGACCTTGGGCTGTGGCTGGGGACAAAGGAATGGGATTCTTCCGAAAAAATATCAGTCTCAGAAAAGGCATTCATAGACCAAGAAAAGTGCACGCTCTGCGGGAAGTGCAAGGATGTGTGCAGGTTTGGAGCCTTGAAATACGCAAAAAAACCTGAAATAATTCCCTACCTCTGTGAGGGGTGCGGGCTTTGTGTGCATGTGTGCCCTGGAAAGGCGATAAGGATAGAACCGGTTCAGAATGGAGAGGTCATGATCAGGGAAACAAAATACGGTTTCCCCCTGGTTTCCGGACAGCTCTACCCAGGGGAAACGGGTTCTGGAAAGGTTGTTGATGATATTAGGGAGAGGGCAAAGAAGTTCGGGGGTGAGTTGACAATCCTAGACTCAGCAGCTGGTATCGGATGTCCTGTGATAGCCTCGCTTAAGGGAACAGATCACGCCGTTCTGATTACCGAGCCTACACCCTCGGGGTTCTCGGATCTGAAAAGGGTTCTTGAAGTGGTCAACCATTTCGGTGTGGATTATTCAATTGTGATAAACAAGTGGGACATAAACAAGGAGATGAGCAGGAAAATCGAGAAATTCGCAGGATGGAGGTTGATTGGCAAAATTTCTTTTGACAAGGGGATATTCAAGGCCGTGTCCGAACTGAAACCAATCATGGAGACTGATCTGAAAGTGGTGGAGGAAATAAAGGGGATACATAAGAAACTCAAAAACGTTATTGAACGAAAAGCTTCCTGATATCCTCTCTTATTTTTATAATATTCGTTTTTCCGTAAGGTTCTTTAGAAACAATCCCTTTGTTCTTCAGGCGTTCTATTATCCTGAACACCTTTACCTTTGGCAGGCCGGTAGAGGAAACTATCCTTGCCTGGGAGATTTCGCCCCTGTTTTCCAGGATTTTTCTAACTATTTCGGCTTCTTCATTTCCAAGGAAGTCAAGGATTATTTTTGTATCCAAAGGTTTGGGTTTTTGTTCAGAGGAGGGGTAGAACATGTAGTATATCAGGGTTCCTACCAAAAGGCCTATGGACGAGAGCATTGGGACAAGGACAGGAAGAGGGATCACGCATGTGCACACCGTACCTGCCTCTATCTGTGCCTGGGCGTATAATGCTGCCAAGGAAACTACAAGGACAAATATAGTCAGTACCATGGAGGCCGCGATTATCTTTTTCGGATGTTCCATACTAATGGTTTCAGATTTTGAAACTTAAATATTTATATGGTTTCAGAGAAATAAAAACTATGAAAAGTGTAATTTTCATCTCGACTTTATTAATAGTAGGCATGGTAATACCCGCTGTTTCTGCTCAGGTAGACAAAACTGTGTGTGTTATTTATTTTACTTATATTGGCTGTCCAAATTGTGCATTTACTGATCCTGTGGTTTTAACTGAGTGGACAGAAAAATATGATAATTTAGTGGTGATTGAATACATGTGGAGTGGTGGTGATTATCGAGATCCAAATTCCCAGTTTTTTGGAAAATATGCTATGGAATATAAAACTCAAGCCGCTGTGCCTTATCTCAGCATTGATAAAGATAATATAAGAATGGGAAGGCTTGATGTTCCAGCCGGAGAAGCCGACATTGAAGCTAAAAAATCAAATCTCTGCCCTTTGCCTGAAAAATCCGTCTCATTTGAAGGACTTGATTTAAACAAATTGCAAGGAAAGCCTAAAATTTGGGCTAATGGAAGAATTTTAATCTCTTTAGGAGAAAATACCTGGCTTTTTCAATGGAATGGAGAAAAAATAGGGGAAGAAATAATGGGAAATGAGAATATAAATAACAAATTATTAAAAGATTTGCTTTTTACTGACGGTATTTCCCAAATTCTTAATGGTAAAAAATTTGAATCAGCAGAGTCTCAAAAAGCTGAATTTTCCGGAATTGCTTTTCCAGGCTATGACTTCGTTCCCTACAAAGATTTTGAAAATGCAATTAAGATTGAAATGGGTACGTCTGGATGTCCGACCTGTCCAGGACCCTCGGAGTGGTCTGCATGTATCGGAGGGGAAAAGACAAGAACAAACCACAGATGCTCAGCTGAAACCAATTACGAATGTGAGCCTTATGAAGAAACCGAACAATGTAGTTTACAGGAACATAGTGATTTAAATTGGATTATCATATTAGTCATCCCCATAATCATTATTATAGGTGTGGGGGCTTTGATTTATAAAAAAGTCAAATTCAAAGGTAGGTAAAATGGAAGAAAATAATAAAAGAATCATTGCTATTGTAATTATAGCAGCGCTGATGGCTTTCTTTTTCTTAAACACAAATTTTTCTAGAGCTACTCCAAGTGAACCGGAAAAAGAAATAGAGAAAGAAGGGATTATTGAAATTCCTTTTTTTGGAAAAATAGAAACCGGTGAATTTCCATTGCCAATTCTTACAGTGATTTTGGCTATAGCTGACGGAATTACCAACCCCTGTGGATTTTTTGTTTTATTTTTTCTTTTAGCCGCTTTATTAGGGCTGGTGGGCGCAAGAAAAAGAATGTTTTTGGTTGGAGGTATCTTTGTTTTCTTCTTTGCTCTTTATTATTTCTTGTTCATGGCAGTTTTACTTAATATTTTTATAATGGGGAGAGAGATTGCCATCTTAACTATAATTGCAGGTTTTATATGTATTTTTGCTGGGATAATAAATCTTAAGGACTATTTTTTCTTTCAAAAAGGAATCTCTTTTAGCCTTTCAAGGGGAGGGAAATCAAAGTTCATGGAGAGGGTTAAAAATTTAAGCCTATCAAAATCTATTTTAGCCTTGGTGGTTGGAACAACCATAATAGCCAGTACAGTCAGCCTTGTTGCAATTGCCTGTACTTTTGGGATCCCTTTAGCCTATACGAAGATTTTAACTTCCGCGAGTCTTCCTTATTCGCAATATTATCTTTATTTAATTTTTTACAACCTGATGTATATTATCCCCATGTTAATTATAATTTCAATTTTTGCTATAACTTTAGGAAAAAAAAGATTTGGTAAACTTTGGATAAGAAGATTGAAACTTATTTCTGGTTTTATAATTCTATTTTTAGGGTCAGTTCTGGCATGGAATTATACCTTATTGGAAAATATTCTCTTTATTTTTGGGCTTATAATTTTAGCTATAATAGTCTCTGGATTAATTATCTTTATTGGATATCTCCGCAAAAAGCTTAGGTACCAGAAAGGATAACGTTGGTTTAGATGAATCTAAAACCTATAGGTGTGGTCTATTCTGAATACAAGAAAAGAGGAGATGCTCCGCGACAGTGGGAAGGAGGTATTTCGGAAATAGAGGTATTCAAGGAGTATGAAAAGGGGTTGAAGGATGTTGAAACTTTCTCCCACCTACATGTTTTATATTGGCTTCACGAATCCGAGGGTTATTCGTTATCTGTGAATACGCCATGGGACACGAAACCACACGGCTTGTTCGCGGCCCGTTCGCCTCACAGACCTAATCCTATAGGATATTCAGTCGTTAAACTTCTCGGTAGAGAAGGGAACAAACTCAGGGTTGAAGGATTGGACGCGATAGATGGGACGAAGGTTCTGGACATAAAGCCGTACGTCCCGAGAATAGATTCGAAACCCGAAGCGGGTTCGGGCTGGCTGGAGGGGAAGTTCAGATGTTGAAGGCGGTTTACGGGCCCGTTCCGTCCTGGAGGCTGGGAAGATCGCTCGGGATCGATCCTGTCTGCAAGAGGAATGTCTGTTCTTTCGACTGCGTGTATTGCCAGCTCGGGAGGACTACGGATATTATAACAGAGAGAAAGGTGTTTGTGGAGAGCGGAAGGGTGAGAAGGGATTTGAAAGGGATATGGAAAAGGGTAAAGGGGAATGCGGATGTTGTTACGCTTTCAGGGACAGGGGAACCGGAACTGGCGGAAAATCTCGGGGAACTGATAGAGATCGCTAGGGAGGTGACGGGTTTGAAGGTTGCCGTCCTCACCAATTCATCCCTCATGGACAGAGAAGACGTTAGGAAAGACCTAGCAATGGCGGATATAGTCGTGGCGAAGCTGGACTCCCCAAACCCCGAAATTTTCGAAAAGGTAAACCGTCCCCATCCATCGATAGATTTCGGGGAAATGCTCAAGAGTATGAGGAAATTCAGGGGAGAATTCAAGGGCAAGTACGCGCTGCAGATGATGTTCATTGATCTCAACAAGGATTACGCTCAGGAGATGAGAAAACTTACAGAGGGGATCAGACCGGATGAGATACAGATTGACACGCCAGTAAGGCACTCGCCTGTCAGGCCACTAACTCAGGAAGAGATAGAAAAAATAAAAAATGTGTTTGAGGGGACGAATTACATATCTGTTTACGACAAGAAAAAGCCAGAAGTTGAGACAATAAACAGGGAGGAAACACTTGAAAGAAGACCCGAATAATCTATTTAATTGAGGCCGTGTAATAATTAATATAATCATTCAAGTTGGGGTTTCATGAATCCGGACGTTCTTGAAAGGGAAGGCAGGACCGTGGTTTTGCTGGGGAATGAAGCGATCGCGAGGGGTGCGCTGGAGGCGGG
>JAGMCY010000192.1 GCA_023128965.1 Candidatus Aenigmatarchaeota archaeon
AGGAACACGCGGAGAAGCTCGGGGCAGAACTCGTTGTTTCAGAAGCGATTGATGTCGGGAAGAAAGGTGAGAATTTCGTTGTCAAAACGAAAGATAAGGAACATGAAGGGAAAGCTGTTATTCTCGCGACCGGGTCGAAAAAACGTAAGCTCGGCCTCCCCAAAGAGGAGGAGATGACAGGGAAAGGGGTCGCTTACTGCGCGACCTGCGACGCGATGTTTTTCAATGACAAGATCGTTGGCGTGACAGGGGGTGGGAACTCCGCTGTGAAATCCGCGCTGCTTTTGGCAGAGTACGCGAAAAAGGTTTACCTGGTTTACAGGAGGGAGAAGAAAGACATGCGCGCGATGCCTTACTGGGTCAAGAAGGCAGAGGAGAACGATAAGATCGAGATGATTTTCCGCTCGGTCCCGAAAGAAATCAAAGGGAAGGAAAAGCTTGAAAGCGTGGTTTTCGAAAAGGACGGGAAGGATCTCGAGATCAAAATGGACGGCCTGTTCGTGGAGATCGGGACAGATCCGGAGAATTCCCTCGCCAAGAAACTGGGCGTTTCCCTGGATGAGCAGGGGAAGATAAAGGTCGAGAAAGACATGTCGACAAACGTGGAGGGCGTGTTCGCTGCTGGGGACATAACGAACGGTTCGAACGGGATGGAGCAGATAGTCACTTCGTGTGCCGAAGGCTCGATAGCAGCGGAATCTGCCTACAATTACGTCAAGAAATGAATCAAGTAAGGTTAAGTCTGAGCATCCACAGGTCTGAGTTTTTCTATCGCTTTTGACGCGTACTGAAAAATTTCATTATTCCCAGATTCTTCTGCCTCTCTTTTAATTGCTTCAACAATGTTTATATTTTTAATTTTTTTATGAGATGAAACCGACTCACCCTTAGCTTCCAACATCAAGTCTATAAATTTTTTAATATAATCTGGATCAAATTTCCTTTCTTGATAAAGCATTTTTCCAACTGACCTGTACATCATAATCTCATTGTAAGTACGTATGGCCGTGCGTATTTTACGTAATTTGATCATTTAATCACTATTTACGCAAAGATGGAAAATTATAAATACTTACGTTACAATAAATAGTATTTCATATGTTTTCGGAAATTTTAGGGGTGATTTGATGGCTGATGCGAAACATATTGACTCTTTTGAGTGTGCCCAAATGCAGCTTAAAGGGGCAGTAAAGATTCTGAAAATGAGCAACTGTATTTACGAGGTTCTGAGAGATGTGAATGAATACTTAGAGGTTTCTATCCCGGTAAAGATGGATAACGGGGAGATTAAGGTTTTTAGGGGTTACAGGGTTCACCACAACAACGCACGCGGTCCTTACAAGGGAGGGATTCGCTTCCACCCGGATGTTAACGTTAACGAAGTTAAGGCTCTCGCTTCCTGGATGACCTGGAAATGCGCGGT
>JAGMCY010000002.1 GCA_023128965.1 Candidatus Aenigmatarchaeota archaeon
AACGCCTCCTATAAACCTTCCACCGAGTTTGATCCAGAACCTCGATATCATAGCCTTCCTTTTGCAGGTCAAATCAAAGGATCACTACGTCAGGCGAGCGAATCAGATTCTGGAGGTTACAGGGGTGAAAGGCGATAAACCCTCAACAATCGAAATATTCAGGTGGAAGCCCGTGGAAGACAAGTTCGAAACAGTGGAGAAGAGTTTCGTGCTGGAACACATCGCGAAATCCCTCGGACTAACGGAAACCAGCCTCAGGGAGGAGCTCAGAGTTCGAAAATCAATACTTGAATGGATGTTAGATAAAAAGATGTTCAATTACAGGGAGGTTTCAAACATAATAAACATTTACTATTCTGATCCCGAAAGGGTAATAGCCATGGTTGAAGAGATGTGATTTTTTGAATGATTCGGTATGATTGAAAAAATATCTTATAAGATTTTCGGGGGGATCGTGAACCCGTACTCGGACTATTTCGATAACCTTAGCTTACAGTTGAAGCATGCGGCGATGAAGTACTCGTCTGAAGAATACGTTTCCGTCCTTCTATTCTCATCACTAATAACCTTCATAGTGGTGATACTGGCTGGTTCATTCTACATAACCCTGACCACCACGTACGCCTTTTACTCCTATACCCTGTCAATAGTCTTGTCATTTGTAGCGGCAGGCGGCGTTTTTTTAATTGGTTATTTTTACCCGAACATAAAGGCCAAAGGCATTCAAGCTAAGATAAACAAAAACCTTCCCTTTTCAACAATCTACATGGCTACTGCCGCCTCTTCGGATGTGACACCCGCCGACCTATTCAAAATAGTTTCGCTGAAAGAAGGGGAAATAGGGAAGGAATGCGAAAGGATATACAGGGATATCCACATGCTCGGTATGGACGTTTCAACAGCGATAACCAAGGCTGCGAACAGAACGCCTTCAGCGAAGTTCTCCGAATTGCTGTGGGGGATGCTTTCCGTAATAAGGAGGGGAGGGAACATCGAGGAATACCTTTCCGGGAAGGCAAGCGAGGCCATGGGAGATTACAGGCGTTCGCTTAACGACTACTCGAAACAGATAAGCTTCTACACAGAGATTTATGTAACCCTTGTGATTGTAGGAACGCTGTTCTTCATAGTTTTGTCTTCAATAATGTCACCATTGGTTGGAGGAGATATACTCATGATGCAGACGTTCCTCGTGTTCTTCTTCATCCCTTTGGTTTCGGTGGGTTTCCTGTTGTTGCTTAAAAATCTTTCACCTACGGGGTGATGCTATGGAAAGAGGAAGGAAAGTCTTACTGGGTTCGGTTCTTGTTGCAGTCTTACTGATAAGTATATTCTCTTTACTGACCCGGGATGTGGGCATCATAATCAACGTAGGTGTTATCGCTCTGTTCATAGTGGTCACCCCCCTGTTCCTTTTGAAATACGTGGAATTCCTCTGGATAAAGGCCGTTGAGAAGCAATTCCCCAGTTTCATTCGCGACCTCGCGGGGCTCAAGAAATCCGGGATAACCCTTTCAGAAGCGATAAAGATGACCACGAAAAACAATTACGGGAAGCTCACTCCAGAGGTCAAAAAATTTTCGAACAGGCTTTCCTGGGGCGTTCATTTCTTGAGAGCGCTGGAGATATTCAGCAACAGGTTCAGATCATCAATGATCATAACAGAAATCCTCGGAATCCTTAGGGAATCCTATCTTTCCGGAGGGAATATAGCGATGACGCTGGATTCGCTGTCAAAGGATATGGTAACGCTCAGGGAGATAGAGGAGGAGAGGAAGTCCGTTGTTAGACAACATGTGATGATAATGTACGGGATATTCTTCATGTTTGTCGTGATTTCCATCGCGATAATACACGTTTTGATGCCAATGATGAGCCAGAACCAGCCCACTACGGGTGAGGCATCGACTTTGTTAATGGGGTTTGAAGATCCCTGCAGCAGGTTCTACGTTATCTTCCCGTGCGGGTACTTCGATGTGCTGTGCATGTCCTTCACCGTCCCCTCCGGGATAGGATGTTATTACTTCGCTTTATTTTTCACGGTCCTCATCACGCAGGCGATTTTCATGGGACTGATAGCAGGACAGCTGGGCGAGAATTCGATAGTTGCAGGCACGAAACATTCCCTGATAATGCTGGCCTCGGTTTTCATAATCTTCATGTTCATGATAAAGAGCGGGTTGCTGCCTATCGTTTAAAAAGTCAGCGTAATCAATAAATAGTATGGATTTCCTTTACGAATATTTTCTGAAACCGATCCTCTCGAACGGGTGGTTCAACCCGGTTAATTCGATAACCTACGGAATAATCCTAGTTGCAGGCGTTTACCTCGTATTCAAACTTCTGAAAAAGATGAACATCCATATAGATCGCTACTTCCTCTACGCAATCCTCCCCTTCATCCTGTGGGGCTCGAGCACGCGCGTCCTCCATGACGCCGCTTACTATGGTGTGCTAACCGGAAAACTTGGAGAATTCTATGCACTCCCCATATTCCCGACCCCGGGCTCGTATATGATCACGTTCCTCCTTGCCCTCATAGTCCTGCTGATCTCCCTGACCATCCAGAGATACGCGAAATTCCCGTACTGGAAGGTTATGCTCGCGATCGGGATAGTCCTAGACATAGTGAACTTTGCCCTGCTCCCGAGAATCGATCTGATTCCAATGTTCATGGTCTTGGGAATAACGGGTTTGTGGACTGCCCTGTTCTTCCTGCTCTACAAATTCTCACAGACCTCGAAATTCAAAACCTTAAAGGACATATTCACCTTCAAGAACTCAGGTCTGCTGTCAGCGCACATGCTGGACGCGAGCGCCACTTACGTGGCAATGACGTTCTTCGGTTATCTGGAGCAACATCCGCTCCCGAGGTTTCTTATCGAGCTCACGAACCCTGCCGCGATGTTCTTCCTGAAAATCGTGGTCCTGATCCCGGTTCTCTACATGATCGATCGCTATTC
>JAGMCY010000020.1 GCA_023128965.1 Candidatus Aenigmatarchaeota archaeon
GGCCAGGGATATTCGTTTCTTTGGTCAACATCTATGTCGAATTCCAGGTGGGATTCGCTCGAATAATTCATGGTTTCGATGTAATACGCCGAGGACTGTTGTGCGTGTTTATCCGAATAAGGGTCAGACCAGTTCAAAGTCCAGGTTGCATTCCCCAGGTCTGATTGTAAAGGTGGAGACCTTGCCTGGTACGTCGCGACCACGTATTCGTTGCTCCCCAGCTGTTCGTATATCCACCAAGTCAGTATATTCTCCTCTAGGTCCGTGTAAGAAGAATAGTTTACGCCCCCCTCAGCTTGCGGGTTTGCAGGGGTCCAGCCCGTGGAAACAAACTCTTTGAGGGTTATCGTCCCGCTTGTCGGACCGCATCCCTTGTTGTGGATAACCAAGGCTGACTCGAAAACCTTGTTATCAGCGATTGTTTGCGGGGTTTCCCTTATGATTTCGAGAATCGAGGTCTCGTTCCCGTTTTCAATTGTGTAGTTGCCGGTTACGCTTTTTTCGCTTGAAGGATAGGTGTAATTCACGGTTACGTTTATCAACGCGTTCTCGTTGCTGTTCGAAGAGTTTATTTCGAACTCGAGCGTTCCGGTTCCCGGCTGGGATATTTCGATAGTCTGCGAAGAGGAGACATTCCATCCGGAGGCAACTTCGACGCTCACGTTGTAAAGAACCGGATCGTAGAACGGATGGGAGATCGTGACGTTGAATTTGTCTTTCGAAAGGTTACACATGTAGTCTGGCGAAGCAATCGAAACCTCCGGAACATCATAAACAAAAGTTTCATTCCTGCCCGAAACCTTTGCTGAATAGAAAACGTAGGCCTGGATGGTGTATGCCCCGTCGTTCTCGCCTGAAAGGTTTATCCCGGTGAAGTTTTCGTACGCAGTGGAATTCTCCTGAAGGTTCACATCGAAGTGCGTGGAGGAATTTACAACATACCCGGACGAGTTCGTTACGTTTAACGTGATGTTCGAAAGGAACGATGTATTTATAGAATTCTCTATCTTGACGGTTACGTTGAAGATTTCGTCTTCCCCGGAAACCATCCCGTTCGTTTCATTCCCCTCGACCATTGGTATCATGTCAAGAACCGAGACCTTCGATCTGTAGTATGCCGTCAAGTCCACGCTGTTGATTGTTATGTTGTTTCCCCCTAGGTTTTCGAACTTCGCCAGGCAGTAACCTGATCCGTTAGGGGCGATCTGACTTCTGAATATCGAGAGGTTGTTCTTCTCTGTCGAGTTCAAATAATAACTATGTAATATATCGACCCAGTCCGTCGAGTTGTAAATGTAAATCCTGGCAAAGGTTTCGTTACCTGTCCAGTTCGTTTGCAAATGTCCAACCCTGTATTCACCTGCGGAACATTCGAACCTAACCGTAAACTCCGATTGCGGGGTTACATTCACAGGCATGGAATCCAGCGAATTTTTCTGAAGTAATTTGTACGCATTTACAACGGTGTAATTATCATCCTCGTAATAGCCTTGCGGCGTAGGAGCGGAGGTGTTCGCGGTGATGTTCAGCATGTAGGAATCCTCGTAGGGGACGAGCGAAGTCGCGTTCACGGTCCACAAGACCTGCGTTGTGTTTTCCTGGCCAACACCAGCCTCTATCGTTCCCAGATATCGGATTTCCGAAGGAAGGACGTCCCATGACGGCGTCTGCAAACTCGCGTTCGTTCCTTCAGCATCTCTCCCCCTTATCCATATGGTCGCGTTGAGAACGAACGGGTTGTACTGGAAGATTTCAGAAGGCGAGTATATCTCCGTTATATTGAATTCAGGACACTGAATGTCGAGGGTGACGTTCCAAACATCTGAATACGAACTCTGGTAATAATTATCGCTCGCCGCAACAATCACCTTCCATTTCTGCTTCCCTGGATCATACGTACAGTCGGCAAGGAACTCGTAATTCGCGTATCCGCTCCCGTTCGTCGTCGTGCTCCCCTCCACAAGATAGTTGTTGTCATTCTCCGTCACCTCTATCTGTATGTTCGCTGAGGGATACGAGCTGTTCACCAGACCTCCCCTGTCCGTGTCGTTCACCAAAACCCTGAACCATGTCGAAGATTCCTTCGTCGTTGTCGTTTCGTTCCCGTAGATGTGTATGAACTCAATATCATCCTCTTCGACGGTTGTGGTATTGTCGTTGCCTGCGTAATCCCCAGCCGCGACCGTTGTTGTTCGATTATTTCCTTCCGTATCGGTTGCGTTGAACTTGAAATTCCACGTCCCGATATTTGTATACGAGAATGTCTTGTTCCACCAAAGCATCTGGTTGTTGCAGTTCTGGCATTCTTGGGAATTTCCAACCTGTTCCCAGTCCCCTGTAGAATTCTTGATCCACAGCCAAACAGTTACGTTATCCCCTATGTCCGTAACGTTCACGGTGAAGTTCTTCTCTATTGCCCAGCCATCCGATCTCGGCGTGACGTTCGCGTATTTGAGAAGCGGGATCATGGTGAGGTAGAAGGCGTTCTCCTTGAAGTACGTCCCGTTGTTGTAGGAATCCTTCTTCGAGATCATTGTCACGTTATACCATCCGGAAAGCTGGCCCGAGGAGTTCCATTCACATGTGTAGTTATTACCTGTCGTGTTCGTTACCCACCCCGTTTGGCTCGGGCAGTAAAACGTTCCTCCTAAACTCGAATTTATGATGAACCTCACGCTCGCGTTCGCGATAGGGTCATCAAAACAGTTCATATCCGTAACGTTCCCGATAAACGTCACGTTTTCGCCTGCTTCGTACGTTTCGCCGTTGGGCGAAGTGAGGTTGTTATCCAAGAAACCGTATATAGTAACGTTGAATTCGCTGGACTCGTTGTCCTTGAAACATTCGTCATTCGAAATGTTCATCTTCCACTCGCGAATCCCTGGCGTGTAGTTACAGGTGGCGTTGAAATCATAGGAATAATTCTGGCTAGGAGTAACTTGAACTCCTGAATCCCAATCCGTGGAATTCAGCATTACCCACAGATAAACCGAAGGTCCTGTGGTGTTCACAGTGGAATCGTAATCGTAAACATAAGTCACTAGGGTCGTGATATCCGATCTGTTGACTTCCGATTCATGTCCATGCAAGTGATTTATCGAAACATCATCCTTCTCCACTGTATGGTTAATTATGGTTGAAACGTTCGCGATGTTCGAATGTTCATCACTTGCATTGAAGTAAACGAACCACGTAGTTAGTTCGCCCGTACTGCCGGGAGCACAGGAATAAGATCTGTTGAATGTGAATACCGTGTCGTTAGTTTCATTATCCTGCTTCTGCTCCTGGAATTCCCACACGTTGCTCGTATTCGTTGAATTCAGCCAGAAGTAAACCATTACCGT
>JAGMCY010000021.1 GCA_023128965.1 Candidatus Aenigmatarchaeota archaeon
AGGAAAAGCGCGGGCTCCAGCGCCTCCCTCGTTACTTTCGAGATCTCAACGCTCCTCCTCGACGGGCCTGGCCTGACCCTCTCGTTCGTTGAGAAAGGAGCCATCGTGTAGTTGCACTGGAGGATCGCGCGGTCGCTCTCCCGCCTGTGCCTCGGATTCAGTTCCCTTGGACCGTAAACTGCTGCGACAGCGATGGTTTTCCCTATGCTCACCATCGCGGAACCGTCAGCCTGTTTCAGCACGCCTACCTTCATCTCAACAGGCCTCATTTCGTCCAACTTTCTGTTGTCTTCCCTTTTCATAACATCTCCTCCTATTTACTTTCGCTAAGTAACTTTGAAATATGATCGGTTAGCCCTGTTATCTGGGAATTTTCGTGTATATACATTATAGCCTTCGCTGCGAGGTTCTCTTTCTCTCCCTGCAGCCATATCATGCCGTTCTGCCCGACTGAAATCATGCAGCCAGTCCTGTCCTTTATCATGTTGATCATCGAGCCCTGCTTACCGATAACCCTCGGAACCTTTACCGTAGAGATCCTGACGATTCTCCCGTTCTCGAATTTCCTCGTTTTCGGATCCTTCATGGAAATCCTTACGTCCTTCATGGGGGTAACCTCTGAAACCTCCGTGTATATCATGTCACCTATCCCGTATATTTTCGAGAGGTCTGTTTTGGCGGAGTCTATGAATCCCCTCACGCCCGCAAGCGAGAGGAACGCCTCGTACGGGGAATTTATATTCACGGTCCAGCCGGAATGCTGGACCTCTTTCACGGTTCCTATAACCATGTCCCCCACTTCCGGCATGTATTCCCCTGACAACGGGATAACCTCGATAACCCTTCCTTTATAATAAACAACTCCGACCCTTTTGGAATATATGGAATCCCCTTCGCGGAAACAGTTCCTTCCCGGGAGGTAGTCCATCGATTCCACGATCATGTCCCCGGGCAGAACAACTTCCCTTTCCTTCTTCCCTGTCACCTTCTTTTCAGCTTCTTTCACGTCCTTTTCCACACCCGTCTCTTCCTTTGCCTTTTCGATAACTTCATTCTTCATATCTTTCACACCTCTTTCCATATTATCACCATCATTTTTATATCTTATGCTCCTTTACGATTTTAACCTCAACCTTCCCTGCTGTGAGCTTGTTGAGTTTATCATAAATATCCCCCTGGATTCCAGCGGGTATCTCGACCAACGCTATCCAGGCAGTCGACGTCCACTCCTCCTTCCTGACCTCGGTTATCTCCCTGATTATCGAGTTCGCTTTCCCGGCGTGTTCTATCGGAACCTTTATCGCGATTTCAATCCTCTCAAGCGAGATTGGAATGACCTCCTGTATCTTTTCCAGAACGTTCTTGACCTGCTCTTTTGCGGGCTTGAACGGATCGATGAGAACGTGAGCTTCGCTCATGGCGTTAAGAATCCTTGTGGCCGGGTGGGGGAGTTTCGTTTTCGGGTCGATCCCCTGCCTCGCTATTGTGTTCGCTATTTCCTTCCTTTTCTCCTCCACGAACCTGTTCCTCTGTTCCGTGGTCAGCTGGATTTCCCCCTCCGTTATTACCTTCTTCGCCACCTCAAACACATCTGTCGTTCCAAACGCCTTCTGGAGGTCCTCGGAAGAATGCCTCTCGCCCTTTTTCGAATCCTTGAAGATTTCATTCACAGCCAGAATGTCCTCTATGTTCCCTTCTTTCTTCCTCTTGAACTCGAGCGCCTTGTCAGGATCGACCATTATCTCGAAATCCATTCCTGCCCTCGAGATTCTTGCTATAACTGCGTCCTCAACAGAAACCATAATATCACTCCTTCCGCCTGGGTGCTGAGAATTCCGGA
>JAGMCY010000022.1 GCA_023128965.1 Candidatus Aenigmatarchaeota archaeon
CTACACAGCTAACATGACTTCGCTTACGGAGACGCCCACGTATGCGGACTTCAGTCTTGCGAAGAGAACAAACGGCGTCACCACGAATAAAACCTACTGGAAGATAAGTATACCTGCGGTTATTGAAAACCTGTTTTACGCGGGAAATGTAACGTTCACCGCAGTGGCAGATAGCTAGATGGAGGTGAGATGTATGAGAAAAATTCCGGTTAAAACCGTAATATACGTAGCTTTGTTATTCGTAATTTTATCAGCTAATTCGGTTTATGCGGTGAGCATAGGCATAAGCCCGGCTGAGATGTATTTCGATAACGTTCTCAGGGGAGGGTATGCAGAAGACACGGTCGCTGTGAGCACATCTAGCGAAACCCCGGTGAATTTCGTCATAAGCGCGAAAGGTCCGATAGAGGACTGGATAGAGTTCGAACCTTCTGAAAATCTGACGATGAGCAGGGACAGCATGAAAAGGGTCACTGTCATTGTGAAACCCCCTGAAAACGTCGCGAACGGGGTTTACACGGGAAGCATTGTGGTGAGCACGATACCCACCCAGACAGTGGAGGAAGGCGTCGGGGTTGGCGTGACTACAGGGACCACCTCGGACATATCGATAAGGATCACGGGCGATGAGATAAAGAAGGCAAGGGTCGAGAGCATAAGCGTGAAAGATACAGAGGAGGGTCACCCCGTTGAATTCTCGGTTTCCATACTCAATGAAGGAAACGTAATAATATCCCCTTCGATAGAAATAGGAATAACGAAGAAGGGGGGATCAGAGGTTCTGAAACTGGTAAGCCACGGCCAGACGGACATACTGCCGACCAAGATGAAGATAATAAGGATAAACGTGGACACGGAAGACCTGGAGATAGGAGAGTATCTGGGAATAGTCAAGGTCTTTCTGGACGGGGAAAAATTAGCTGAAAAAGCCCTTTCTTTCAATCTGTTCGAGAGGGGGACCCTCAGCAAAATGGGCGTTTTGCAGAAGATATGGAACGAGCCCTGGGTAAGCGTGGGAGATATTGTAAAGATAGACGCATACTTCGAAAATGCGGGCGAGTTGCTGGTTACAGGGGAGTTTAAAGGAGAGATTTACATGGGTAACAGACTCGTTGACGTTGCTGAAAGCGAGGAACT
>JAGMCY010000023.1 GCA_023128965.1 Candidatus Aenigmatarchaeota archaeon
CTTTGCATTCAGCATGGGACTTTTGGTAATATAGTAAGGAAACCATCAATTTCTGACAAGATAGCCGTGTTCGGAAAATATGACAGGGACTCTCTGATAAAAAGGGGGATAGAAAAAGAAAAGATAATAATCACAGGACAACCAAGGTACGATCTGCCTTACAGAAAAAAATTCGATAAAAACAAAACCTGTAAAAAGCTCGGTATAGACCCGAATAAAAGGATCGTTGTGTTCACGACCCAGCTTGAATACCCAACCCAGGAACCCGCCATAAAGGAAACCCTGGAAGCCGTTAAAGACACACCGGATGTGCAAATGGTTTTCAAACTCCATCCATTTCATGATCGTCCTCTTTTACCCAAACTTAACAATATCATTGAAAAATACAGAAAATACGGCATACGTACAATAATAGTTGAGGAAATAAACATATACGAATTGCTGAACATATGCGATGTAATGATAACGGAGGATTCCACTGCATGGCTGGATGCCTTCGTCTTGGGGAAACCGGTCATAAGCATGAACTTGGGTTCACATCGCAATCCAATACCATCCTGCCAGAAACCGTACAAGAAAAAGAAGATCGTCTCTTGTATAAACAGGGAAGGCGAGCTAAAAGGGGAAATAAAAAAAATATTAAAAGGTAATAAATTTAGAAAACGTTTGGAAGAAAAGATAAATAAAAACGTTAACGATTTTATGATGTACGACGGAAAAGCAACAGAAAGAATTAAGAAACTTATATTGAAAATGGCGAGTTAAATTATGGTGATTTTATGGGTAATAAGTCAAGGATTTTGGGAATAATACCGGCGCGCGGAGGATCGAAACGTATACCAAAAAAGAACATAATTAAACTGAAAGGCCAACCCCTCATATCGTATACGATAAATGCCGGCCTGAAATCGAAAAAAATCGACAGGCTGGTCGTTTCAACCGATGACAGGGAGATAGCCAGAGTTTCGAAGGATTGCGGAGCCGAGGTTATGATGAGACCGGAAAACCTCGCCAGGGATGAAACCCCGACGCTCCCTATTATAAGGCATGTGATCAAGGAGCTTGAAAAATCGAACTACTCCCCTGATATGGTTATGATACTCCAGCCAACATCACCCATGAGGACATCGGTTGACATAGACAACGCAATCGGCATGATGCTGAAAAAACGGGCAGATTCGCTAGTAAGTGTTTGTCTTGCGAATGAAAACGCCCGCTGGACGTATACGATCAGAAGAGGGAATATAGAACCCTTCACCAAAACCAAGAAACACCAAAGGGAACAAACACTCCTGGTATACAAGAAAAACGGAGCAATATACTTGGCAAAGAAAGACACTCTGATGAAAAATGATAAAGTCTTCGATAGAGGCTCGCTCGCCTTTGTTATGCCAAGGGAAAGGTCGATCGACATAGACGAACCGGTTGACCTCAAGACAGCAGAAATGCTACTGAGAAAAACAACATAAATTTTTATAATTTCAAATATGTATAATCATATTGTTGATTAAAGTTCAAAAGAGGTTTTGCCCATGGATATAGAATTCGAAAACATCCCGCTGGATTTTAAAGACATTCCTATAGAGAAAAAGGACAACATCAAAAAATACAACTTACCGAGAAAGGTAGTTTTCTGCAAAAAATGCGTCATTCCAAACCAGAGACCAAGAATAACTTTTGATAAAGACGGCGTATGTACCGCATGCCGGTTCGCGGAATATAAAGCCAAAGGTATTGACTGGGAAAAAAGGGAAATAGAGCTGATAAAACTACTCGATAAACACAGGAGCAAGGACGGCTCATATGACGTAATCGTTCCATGCAGTGGAGGGAAGGACAGTTCAAGGGTTGCATATGAGCTAAAAAACAACTACGGGATGCACCCACTCACGGTTACGTGGGCGCCTCATATGCATACTGATGTAGGCTGGAAAAACTTTCAAAACTTCATACACTCAGGCTTTAACAACGTACTGGGGACACCTAACGGTCTCGTTCACCGAATAATGACAAGGCTGTCCTTCGAGATACTTGGCGACCCCTTCCAGCCGTTTATATACGGCGCAAAGTCATTTCCAATAACAATCGCCACCAGATTTAAAATACCA
Organism: Candidatus Aenigmatarchaeota archaeon; assembly: GCA_023128965.1. Taxonomy (GTDB): domain Archaea; phylum Aenigmatarchaeota; class Aenigmatarchaeia; order QMZP01; family QMZT01; genus JAZGEG01. The sequence goes on from JAGMCY010000023.1 coordinate 2,109, forward strand.
CTGATAATGTATGGCGAGGATGGCGAAGTTGAATATGGCGGCGACAAAAAAATTGTTGACAGGTCTGGTCATAATATAACAAATGATATGGAAAAACATTATTTTTCTGGTTTAGGTCCAGAATTTTGGATGAAATACGGCATTAAAGAAGAGGATATCCTTCCTTACAAAATACCCCCGATAAATGAAATTAAAAGGGCAGGTGTAGAATGCCGTTTTTGGGGCTATTATAAAAAATGGACACCGCAAGAAAACTATTATTTTTCATCAGAGAAAACAAGGTTCACTGCAAATCCTTACGGAAGATCTGAAGGAACATATTCAAAATACGCGAGTTTAGATGACCAAACAGACGGTTTTCATTTCTACCTCTCGTACATCAAATTCGGCATAGGTAGGGCGACTGCAGATGCCGCTCACGAGATCAGGGATGGCCATATAACCCGTGAGGAGGGAGTGAGACTAGTAAGAAAATTTGACGGGGAATTCCCAAAGAAATACTTCAAGACCTTTCTCAAATACATAGGAATCACCGAGGAACATTTTTGGAAAGTCGTCGAAAGTTTTAGGGAAGGATCACCACATCTTTGGGAGAAAAGGAACGGAGAGTGGATATTGAAACACCAGGTTTCATAAACAAGACTAAAATGTTATTTTTATAAAATACCAGTTACAGATTATATTGTCAACTACCTGTCTGCCGTCAATTATTTTTGTACTTCCGCGTTTTTCTTTGAATTCATCCATATGACTTTTCATTATTCCTTTCTTGTCGAAATTCAAATCTTCTATGAATTCCACTTTACAGTTCTTTTCAACCCTTCTGATGCAACCAAGAATATACTCACGACTGTATGTATTGAAAAAATTAGCATGCCTAGGTTTTCCATCATCGTCCAGCTCATTAGCAGGATCCACATCAAATTCTTTTCCATGATTTCTGTTCCGGACTTGTTTTATTATATATGTGGAATCTCCTACCAACGTGCGAAATATCACGCATTTCTTGGCGACCCTCATACACTCCTTTAT
>JAGMCY010000024.1 GCA_023128965.1 Candidatus Aenigmatarchaeota archaeon
GGTGGAACATGTAGGATTCGTCATTCTTTGGGACGAGCGTTACGAGGAATTTCACGTTCATTCCCATGTTTATCGCTTTGTATATGGCGTAAGCCGAATCCTTCGCTCCCGAGAACAAGACGGCGACGTTCTTCATAAATATCACGATTTTTATTCATTTTGTTCGAGCAAGTTTAAAAAGATTTAGCTTGTCTAGAATAGGTTTTTCAGCTCCCCGAGGTACGTCCCATCAAGAAGGTAGATTTTGGCGGGCGGGAGTTTCGAAAACCTAACGAGGGTTCCTATCCCCGCGTGATAGGGTTTATGCGCTTTTTCGATATCGGACACGGGGGAGTTCATCGAGATCCCTCCGGAGAGCCTGTTGAACCTCGGGAGGACGATCAATTCAGGCAAAACCTTCGGAAGGGATTTGTACTTCCTTTCGAGCTTCTCCCTGTCGAGTTTCGCCCGGATCCAGACCGGTTCGAAAAACCTGTAACCCAGCGAATCGCGGAATTCGATCTGCGGGTGTTCGTGCCCGACAAAGACGTATTTCTTCTCCAGAAACTCGCTCGAAGGCCAAGTGTGGCCGTGCAGGAAGAAGCAATCGCCGGTTCCGAAACCCCTGCTTGAATGCAGAAAAACGTTATCCGGGATGAAATCCTTCAGGCCAGAATCGTGATTCCCTGGCAGAACGTCAACCTTAATTTTGGTTCCCAGTGAATAGAGGAAATCGGGGATCTCGCGGAGTTCCTGCCTGCTTATCCCCGGGACCTTGTGTTTAACGTCTCCGAGTATAACGAGGTTCTTCGCCTTCGTGAGCTTGATTAGATTCTCCACGTCCTTCCGCATATTCTCCGTGTTCGAGGGGATCCTGATCCCTGACTTGTAGTATTCGTATTCGACTCCTATGTGCAGATCAGCTATGACGAGTGTTTTTCCTAACACTAACGCTGGCTTCCCTGTCAGGAATTTCGGTTCCATGGTGATTTATTCGCGGTTTGTTTTTAAAATCTAATTTCAAATTTAAAGCATGACCAGCGAGAAGGGGCTCAGGGACGAGATAGAGCTCGCTAGAAAACACCTCGAGGAGGACATACACAAGAAGGAGCTGGAGGCTGAGGAGAAACTCGATGATCTGCTCTCAAGGAAGAGGATGGAGTTCTGTTCGCGTTGCGGGAAAAAAATCGATTCCAGGATGGACTGGGGAGGAGAATGTTTGCATGAGGGGTGCGATCAGCTTATTTGTCACGAGTGCTGGGTATCAGAGGAGAAGAGGTTCTGCCGCAAGCATATAAAAGATTACGTGAAGAAGGAGGAGGAAACGGTGGAAACGATTGAAGGGGAAATCAAGAATCTCACGCTCAACTACATGAATTTCATAAAGGAGAGGTTTCGGAAGTTTGAGCTTGACTGGAATCACGAGGGGTTGATAGGAAAGACGAAAATAAAGGTGAAGAAGAAGGGATACAGGGATTTTGAAATGATTGTTTACAAAAGTGGATTCCTTTCGAAAAAACCTAAAGTCAGGGTTCTGGTGAGACCCGTCTCGAAGGGTATGGAAAACGAGGTTAACGGCGTGCTTGAGGATATCGGAGAGGCTGTGTATATCGTAATGGTTTTCATAGGGAATTCGGGTTCTATCAGCCAAAAAGACGTGAAATTCGCTGAGGCCTTCTCTAACAACAGGGTTTCGCTGTTCCTAGGGGATCTGGAAAGCGGGAAGATTTATTTCAACCCAAAGGAAGGGGTAACGAAGAATTACTCCTCGTGGTTCGATCCTACCAAGGTCCCCATGAGATTCTGGGATCTTTTGAAAAGCGTGTCGGAAAGCGTTTCAGGGAGGAAGATCGTATCCTCTGAAAGGTTCGGCGAGGGATTCGGGATCACGAAAGAGGAGGCAGGGAGAATCCTCAGGGGAAGCGAATTGCTTGAGGAGATAGAGGGTACGGATTCGTTCATCCTGAGGGAATGAAATTTATAAATTAACAAGTTTTTATATGGATATACTGAGCGTATGACGACTTGAACCGAAAGCGAAGGTCGTCTCCCGAACATTGGTCCCGTGGCTCAGCCTGGTAGAGCGCTCGACTGATAGGTTGTGATAGACGAAGTCTATCTTTCGCTAGAGATCGAGAGGTCAGGGGTTCAAATCCCCTCGGGACCATATGAGACAGGGGGATTTCGTAGAAGTCGAATATGTAGGCAGAATAAAGCTCACCGGCGAGATATTCGACCTAACTTCTGAGGAGCTCGCGAAAAGGGAGGAAATACACAACCCGAAACACATGTACGGACCAGCGCTAGTTGTGATCGGCTCGAACATGGTTATACGCGGCGTTATGGAAGAGCTCAAGAAAATGAAGGTCGGGGAGGAAAGGACTTTCGACGTTTCGCCTCCGGAGGGTTTCGGCATGCGGAATCCCAAACTGATAAAGATCATTCCCTTTTCGAAATTCATTGAGAACAAGATCAACCCGATTCCAGGAGAATATTTCGAGATAGACGGCATGCAGGCGAAGGTGCAAAGCGTTTCAGGAGGGAGGGTCCGCGTGGACTTCAACAACCCGTTAGCGGGGAAAATACTGACGTACAGGACTAAGATAACGAGGAAGATCGAGGGGAACAAAAACAAAATCGGGAAGCTTCTCAAGTACTACAGAATTGATTACTCCGGCCTGGAAACCAGGGGGAAGAGGGTTGTTGTGAAACCGGGAAAACCCATTAACCCAATAGCCAAAAAATTCGTAAGCGATATGGTAACCAAATGGGTAAAGGGGATTGAAAGGATTGACTTCAAGGAGAAGGCAGAAGCGAAAAAAAATGCCAAGATCAAATAAAGTTTAAATAGCTTACTTACATATTTTTTTTATAAATCAATGAACTCATAATTATTTGAGTTTGAAGGAGGGGTAATTATGGCTGACGTGGATAAAGGCTCTATAATCGATTCCGCCTTGGGCAGCGAGGATGTCATGGTAGAAAGGGGGAAACATTCCGAAATGGATGAGGAATTGAGAAAGATTCTCGAATCAAGGAAAGCTGAAATAAAGGTTGTAGGTGTGGGTGGAGCAGGTGGCAATACAGTCTCACGGTTAATGCAGATAGGTATAGTGGGAGCGGAAACTATCGGGATAAACACGGATGCGCAGGATCTGCTCTACACGGACGCTGATATGAAGGTTTTGATAGGGAAAGACCTGACAGGCGGTCTCGGAGCAGGAGCAGACCCCAAAATAGGGACTGAAGCCGCGAAGGAATCGAAAGAGGATATCAAAAAGGCGTTGGAAGGGGCTGATATGGTTTTCGTGACCTGCGGACTTGGCGGAGGAACAGGGACCGGCAGCGCTCCCATAATATCGGACATCGCCAAGAAAGTAGGGGCATTGACAGTGGGTGTGGTCACGCTTCCTTTCATGATGGAGGGTAAGCAGAGGTCGAAGAACGCACAGGAAGGACTGGAAGGCCTGGAATCGGTTGCCGACACGTTGATAGTCATACCAAACGACAAACTTCTGGAGATCGTCCCTGACGTTTCGATAACCACAGCTTTCAAGGTTGCGGACGAGATCCTTGTGAACGCCGTGAAGGGCATAGCAGAATTGATAACAAAACCGGGTCTGGTCAACCTCGATTTCGCGGACATACGAGCGGTCATGGGCTCCGGAGGAATCGCGATGATAGGCATGGGTGAAAGCGATACGGAGAACCGAGCGCTCGAATCGGTTGAGAAGTCCCTTAACAACCCGTTGCTTGACGTCGATATAGAGGGGGCGACAGGCGCTTTGATAAACGTGTCCGGAGGAGAGGACATAACCATAAAGGAGTGCCAG
>JAGMCY010000025.1 GCA_023128965.1 Candidatus Aenigmatarchaeota archaeon
GAACAGCCCGCTCCTGTCCCTCCCGTGCATGTTCCGGTTGTTGTCGGGTCGTCTGACGTGTCGCCACTTGCAGCAGCCTCGAAGTCCGAACAACCGTAAGTACTGGTGAGGCACGAAGCTCCGCTCGCATAGTATTCGGTTAACTGTGTTGTTAAGGTGCAGACGTCGTTGTATGTTGTTGAGGTACACGCCCCACCCGAGCAACCGCCTGTATAGCTTGTACACGTTCCTGCCGTGGAGGGAACGTCACCTCCATCCGAATCGGCTGGAAGCCTTGCTGCGCAATCCTCGACAGTGGAGCCCCATTCAAACGCACATTGATCGGTGTCGGCAACAACGTAATAATCTAGGTAAGATTTTATGACCGTCCCGTCGCACACGTTTCCGCACACATCAGAGCTGTCGCAGTCTTTGGTGTTCGTGTCCGAAGATGTACAGGCCCCGCCAGAGCAGGAATAATCAGTGTAGATGGATGTGGGGTCGTCCCCGCAGCCTGCTGTGTTCCCCCCTCCGTTCCAGCCGTCAGAAACGTCGCAGTCTTCCACCAGCTGGTCATTTACCCAGCTTCCATGGTCTGTACAGGTCCCGTTAAAAGTGGTGCCGTAATCATTACAGTAATAATCATGAGACCAGTCATGTCTTCTTACCTCATTAACGAGACAGTAATTCACGGGTGGTTCAACGTAATCCGTCTGCTGATTGGAAATAGAAGGATTACAATAAGCGCCATAACCAATAGCATTCATGCTATGTGAACAGCTGTAATCCCTGTCTTCACAGCCATTCGGGTTGTTGTAACAGCCGTCAGACTGATCGCAGTCATATACAAAATTATATACACTGTCTTGGTTTTGATCGTAGTCGCATTGCCATATTTCGCTTTGATCGTGCCAAGAGTAGGGATAGGATTCGTTATAGTCTAAACAATCCCCTGCTGGTCCACAGCAGCCCCCACACCTCGTCTGGCCATCCCAGGACGAACTATCGCAGCAGTTTTCGTACCGCGCAGGCTTGCAAACCCCGTTGACGTCGTCCCAATAAGACCCCACAGGACAGCATTTCCCGGAAGAGCAGTAATAATCTCCAGGGTAGATGTTATCACAGATGTTACAGTACTCGTCACCGTCACAGGACATCCCGTCCCAGCACGAGCATTGGTCACCGCCATCGCACTGGCCATACACAGTAGGAGGCAAGTTCACGCTACAGGCTGTTCCCCTGTCCGCATACCAGCAATCCCCCCATGAGGAGGGATCACAACTGTAACACTCTGTTCCACCGTATCCCGGGCCGCTGTTAATCACGCAATCCGATTTGGATGTGCACTCCGGTGGTTTCTCGCAATCGCAGCCCACAGGGCCATCACCGTCAATGCAAAAAACCGAGCAACCAAATTCATCACATTCCGGATAGTATCCTTCTGCATTGTTACAATTATCAGAAGTCTCCCATGTCATACAACCCCCTCCCATCTGGCAACCCTCACATTCACATGTGCCTGGATAAAGGCATCGCGCACCCCTGCATTCTTCGCCGAAGCCACAATCCTGTATCGTCCCCCATTCCAGGCACTCATCCCCGTCCCAGTCTGCGCGGCATTCCTGTACACCACCGCCAGAACATCGCCTCAGCCCTTCAGCTCCACACAAATTCGTGCACTGCACGCATCTCCCGTTCTGACATATGTAACTACTACCAAAATCGACAGGACAGTCATATGTTTTACGATTACAAAACGAAACGGGTGGGTCATCATTGTCATAGTCAATGTAGTATTCTCTCAAGACATTGCCAAAACAGTAGTCTGTATATTCATAAGCAAAAAAATCACAATAATCAGAAGTGCAGTCGTCCTCTGCAAAACTCACGGCAGCAAAGCTCACAATACCCTCGCCAACAGGCTGGTAATCCCCTTCGTCCACCCCGCTCAATGAATCGCCGCCAAAACACTCCACGCACTCGTCCCATGCATCAGTGCACGTGCCCTTAACCGTGGGTGCGTCGCCAAGGGGTGCACTAGCACTCACATCGGTCTCTTCCATGACCCCCAGCAGGCCTTCGCAGTATTCGTCACCACAGCGTATATCCCCCGGGTCTGCTGGCTCTCCTTGCCCAGGTGTAGATCCTCCACCACCACCCCCCTCATCTATCCAGATTCCCCCACAAATCGAACAACTACCAGGATCCTCACACCCACCAAAAAAACAACACAGAGCATCACCGCTTGTACATCCTCCGCCTTCCATTGGATACTTAAGCCCGGAAACGACAATTACGTATAAACTGGTAAGGCATATGAATAAGAAAATGGCTAAAATCAAAAACTTGTTCCTTTCCCCCATGATTTATTATTGTCACAAATATCTTTATATAACATATTAATTGAAGTTAAACTTTTCGCTTCCCCCACTCCACTATCAGGGCGTGGAATTCCTTGTAGATCTCGATTTCCTTCGGCAGATTCTTTTCAAAATATCCCCGTAGGCTTTCGTAATCCTCCTTGGTTTCTATCCTAAGGCTTCGAACAAACCTTTTCGTGTAGGAGTCTATCACGAAATACGCTCGATTGCAGGCGTAGAGGAGGATTGAATCGCACGTCTCGAAACCGATTCCTTTCACTTTGAGCAGCTCGCTTCTCTTCACGTTCTTCCTGAAGTTTTCAAATGTCCCGAAGCTCAAAACGAATTTTGCGAACTCTTTGATACATTCGGCTTTCTGTTTGTAGAATCCAGAAGGTTTTATAAGGGTTTCGAGTTTTCTTGTGTTTATTTTCGAAACGTCTTCCGAGGTCAGGATTCCGCTATTGCTCAGGTTTTCGAGAGCGCGCTCGACGTTATTCCAGTTCGTGTTCTGCGTGAGAATCGCTCCCACGCATATCTCCCATTCCCTGGGATTGAAATTCCTTCGGGTTGGCCACCATCCCTGAGGTCCGAATTGTTTGAGGAGTTTTTCGTAGATTTTCGTAAGCATGAGAATATTTTAAAAGCTAAAAATAAAACTTATTGCATGAAAGTGGACGCCGTGGTTTTCGATTACGGGAACACGCTGGTACTTGACCCGTTCGAAAAGGTATTGATTTTGAAGGCGTATGATTTTCTCAAGGTTATGGAGAAGAACGGTTACGAAGTCTCAAAGAAGCGTTTTTTCGAGGCATGGAAGAAAATAAACGAAACTGTTAATCATCCTTTTTGCTCGCATTTCGCGCAGGACACGCGTTTCTTGAAGATCGTCCTCGAAAAACTCGGTGTTCCCAAAAACAAAAGAGGTGAACTCTCCCACCAGCTTCTGGTCGTATACAGAAGCGGGCTGAAGTATGTTTTGAGAAAAGATAAGAGAGTCGCAGAAGTAAAGGACATTCTTTCGGGCTTGAAAAAGAAAGGCAAGAGGTTATACGTACTTTCCAATGAAATGAATGACATGCTCAACATGCAGATTTCATTCACAGGTCTGCATAAGTTCTTCAATAAAATAATAAGTTCGGAAAGCGTGGGTTTCGAGAAGCCTGATCCCAAGATATTCAGGCACATGATAAATATTGTCGGTCCACCAGAGGAGAATATCGTTTACGTGGGAGATGATCCAGAGGGGGATATAAAACCTGCGAAAGCCCTCGGCATGAAAGCCATATTGTTAAAGCTTCCGAATGCCATGAGCATCAAAGGATGGAGGGATTATAACTTTCGGTTGAAAGCGAAGGAAAAGCCGGATTTCGTGATAAAGGATTTAAGCGAACTCCTGGATATCGTGGAATGATCACCTCTTTCTTAACCCAAGATATATTGTATAGAAAAGAACGAATAAGGGAAGGATTTCGAGTCTTCCTAGCAGCATGTCTATCATGAGGATTGCTTTACCAAGAGGGTTCATGCCCGAGATTTCGATAGTTGTTAACCCGACCGTCCCTTCGGCGGAGGCGGAAACGAAGAACGAGTCTATGGGGGTGTAGCCCATGAAGCTCAAAGCCAGGGTTGAAGCAACGAGAATCAGTATGTAAATGAAGGAGAATATCGAAATTATCGTCAATTCCTCTTCCCTTATTACCTTACGGTTGAACTTGAAAGGGACCACAGCTGATAAAGGATACGAAATTTTCTTGCTTATCCAGGAAACGGCTTTCCCAAGGATTCCAACCCTGACCAGCTTCAACCCGCCTGCTGTTGACCCCGCGAAACCACCAATTATCATGAGTATTGGCAACAATAGCTTGGAGAGCGCTGGATAGTCAGAGGTCAGGGTGAAACCACTTCCCGTCAGGGCTGAAAATGTCTGAAAGATGCCGGTCCTGAAGGGCTCGGGGTTCGAAAGGAATGATAAGGAAACCAGCACCGAAAAGACTATTATTATCGCCCAGAATAACCGGACTTCACTGTTTTTAACGTATTCCGTGAACTTTCTTTTGAACAGCTTGTCATGGATAAAGAACGAGGTTGCCCCCAAAACCATCATCAAAATCATGACAACCTCTATCAAAGGGTTGTTATAAGCTCCGATGGAATTGTTCCTGACAGAGAATCCACCGGTGGATATGGAAGTAAACGTGTGAGCGAAAGAATCAAAAACAGGCATGCCGACTAACGCGAATAAAATAATCCCTATGGCAGTATAAATCCCGTAAATTATGAAAATCCTCTTGACCGTGGAATGCACGCCGGCCTCTATTCTCTGCGGGTGACCCTCGGCCCTGTAGATGTAGTAAGAAGACGTCCCGGGGGAGGACAGCAGCAAAAGAAAAATAACGAGTATTCCCACACCCCCTATCCACTGCGTAAGCGACCGCCAGAAAAGAACCGAGTATGGGAGGCTCTCCGGGTTCACCGTGGTAAGACCGGTTGTGGTGAAACCTGAAACGGATTCGAACACGGCGTTCACGGGCTCTAGGTGGTCGAGGTAGGGTACCGAACCGAACAGGGAAACCGCGATGAAAGTCACGCCCGCCAGGACCATTGCAGAGCCCAAATCCAGGGGTTCCATCTCAAATTTTTTATAAAGGATTATCCCTACCGCGAAGGAGGTTACCGCCCCGAAGATGAATGGGATGTAAACATCCTCGGCAAAAATCCAGCTTACAGCCAAGGGCAGCAGCATCAGTATCGCAAGTATTACTAGCATGAAGCCAAGATAAGAAAGAACTGACTTGAAGTTCATAATTTTATAATGTAAATAGTGTAATAATAAATTATTCCGTTTTGAGGGGTATTATGAAGGGGTTCATGCACATCGTTGAGGTGTTGCTCATAGTGTTGCTCGTGTTCTTCGTGTTCTCGCAGTTCGCGAGCATACCCAGAATTTCTGATGACTGGTCGAGGACAAAGCTGAGCTTAATGGGGAGTGACGTGCTCAGAGCTCTGGAAATGAAGGGGACGGACTGGTTCGATAAAACAGAAGTTGAATACGAACTAAACAGAACGCTTCCGAAGAATCTCGTATACTCTGTCCTGCTCGAAAACGTGATAAAACCTGAAATAGTGATAGGGTGCTTGTGCAGTGACAGTGAAATGAACGTCATCAATGATATCCTCTACCCGGGATCGTTTTTCATAAACGATGAAAAAGTCGAATTCGAGGTAATCAGGGTGGATGATCCGAGCGAGCTTTTCTCTCTCGATTTCGATGTCGCCCTGGTTTACGGTTATGA
>JAGMCY010000026.1 GCA_023128965.1 Candidatus Aenigmatarchaeota archaeon
CGACTACTATTGGAGCAAGGATCGCTAGCAAACTCGGAACAACCATCTGTTTGAGGGCAGCGTGGGTTGAGATTTCTATGCACTTACTGTAGTCAGGTTTCGCCTTACCTTCCATTATTCCCTTTATCGTCTGGAACTGCCTTCGGACTTCGTTGACTATTTTGAATGCCGTCTTGCCGACAGCGCTCATGGTGAAGGAGGAGAAAAGGAACGGGAGAAGTGCTCCTATGAACAATCCGGTTACAACAGTGGGGTTGAGGAGAGATATTGTAGTCAGACCGACTGTCATTCCGTAAACCGCGAACAGGGCAAGAGATGTAAGTGCGGCGGAGCCGATAGCGAAGCCCTTTCCTATCGCAGCGGTTGTATTCCCTACCGCATCCAAGGTTTCGCAGCGCTCCCGGATTTCCTTTCCCATCCCCGCCATCTCAGCGATCCCTGCCGCGTTGTCAGCGACCGGTCCGTACGTGTCCGTAGCGAGGGTAATACCGAGCGTGGAGAGCATGCCTACGGCAGCGATAGCTATCCCGTACAAGCCTGCGAAATGGTATGAAATCATCAAGGCTGCTCCCACAGCGATGACCGGGATTGCCGTGCTTTTCATCCCGACTGAGAGGCCTGCGATAATATTCGTAGCGGCCCCTGTTTGCGAGGCTTCGGCTATGGATTTCGCAGGTCCCCGGTTTTCAGAAGTGTAGTATTCTGTCACGAGACCTATCACGATTCCCGCGATGAGGCCAGAGATCACCGCATACCAGACATTTATCGCTCCCTGCCCGGAAACGTAGGTTATCAGGAAATACGAAAGAATGAACATGAGGATTGCTGAGATAAATATCCCTTTATTGAGGGCGAAGCGTGGATCCTTCCCTTCTCTCGTCCTCACGAAGAAAGTTCCTATTATCGCGACTATTATCCCCAGACCAGCAAGCATCATCGGTAGGGCGACTGAATTGCTCAGACCGATCGTGATAACGCCTATCGCCATCGCCGCGATTATTGAATCAACATAACTCTCGAAGAGATCGGCACCCATCCCCGCGACGTCACCCACGTTGTCCCCTACGTTGTCCGCGATTACAGCGGGGTTCCTCGGGTCGTCTTCAGGGATCCCCTTTTCAACCTTGCCGACAAGGTCCGCCCCGACATCAGCAGCCTTTGTAAATATCCCTCCCCCGACCCTTGCGAACAGGGCGATTGAGCTCGCGCCGAAGCCGAAGCCGAAGAGTATCGAAGTATCCTGGAAAATCATGTACATCAGGGAAACGCCGAGCAAGCCAAGACCCACGACGATCATCCCCATGACCGTCCCTGAGGAAAAGGCGATCCGCAATCCTGAGTTGAGGGATTCCTTTGAGGCGTTAGAGGTCCTCGCGTTCGCTGAGGTTGCGACGCGCATGCCGATGTTGCCTGTAAGTGCCGAAAAGAACGCGCCTATAACAAAAGCTGTCGCTGTGCTGGGGTTTATTAGAAGGTAGAGAACAGCTGCAACCACTATAACGAATACGGTCAGGTATTTGTACTGCTTGTTGAGATATGTTAAAGCTCCTTTATGGATGAATCCGCTTATCTCCTTCATCTGCTCTGTCCCGATCGGCTTTTTCTTTATTGAAACCGCGGTTATTCCAGCGAATAAAATAGCGAGAAAACCCGCGATCCATGGAAGGTATTCAAACATCCTATCACTTTATCCATTATTTTCAATATCTAATTTAAATATTTCAGGACCTCCCTTAAATCCTTCTTTTTTATCACCACGTCCGAAACTTTGTTCAGATCCTCGGATTTCGAGTTGAAGGCGATCGAGAAACCTGCGGCTTCCGCGATGTCAATATCGTTGTAGTGGTCCCCGACAAAAACACATTCTTTCGGTTGGATCCCTTCGAGTTCGCATATTTTCAGGAGTCCGGTCTTCTTATTAACCTGTTCAAAGGACGTGAGTTCAAAATCCTTTATTTCGCCCTTCTCGTCAAAGAATATATTGTTTATGAAAACGTGATCGAAAATTTCCTTGTAATCTGGGATCAGTTTTTCGAGAAGGATGTTCATGCTTCCGGATATTATCGCTGTTTTATAACCTTTGCCTTTCAAGAATTTTATGGTTTCCATCGCCCCCTCCATCACTTTCGCTTTTTTGAAAGCCTTCATGATCTTTTCCCTGTTCGCTCCGTGTTCCGAGAGCAATTCGAGATCTCGGCTTCCCCATTCGTGATATGTTATTTCTCCAGAAAAGAACTTCTTTCGTATTTCAAGTCTTTTCGGATGTTGGTCTATCTCAAAGAATTCGTGCAAAGTTTTCCAGGCTGATTCGATGTTATCGATTAGCGTGCCATCCAAATCGAAAACAACGAGCTTGTATTTCATATAACCCTTTTCGGTTCATGGTTAAATAAATTACGTGGTCAGACTTTACCGGATTCAACAAGGTATTTGCCCTGGCGGAGCGATATGAAACGCAGATTCGCCCTTTTTATCTTCTTTATCAGCTCTTTGTCCTGCGTGCATGCGACGTACTCCTTTGTTTTCGCGAGCCGGAAAATCTCGTCGTCCGCCTTTTCCTTTTCCGATTCCAGAACGACTACCTCGCCTTTCCGTATGAATTCCATCCCTATCCTCGCGTTACGGGATTTTTTATCCCTGCCCACGGAGAGTTTCTTCAGCTCCCCGATAACCAGGTCCAGGGTGAAGACTTCCGTGTAACCGAGATTCAGGAGTTCGGATAAAATGTCAACACCGAATTCGCCGGGGATCATGAGGAAGTTCGTGTCGAGAAGGGCTTTCATACCGAGTTCTTGTTGTTCAGAAATAAATATATGAGCTTGTCTTGCCTCCACGGGAATTGATTTCTTTATTCCTTGCCTGATTCTTTATCCTTTTTATTTCCTCTTTTGTTGCCCATCTTTCAATGTTTTTTGGAACTCTTGTCTTTCTCTTAAACATTTTTATAAGATTTTTCGGAAATTTTGGCGTGTCTTTAAAATTTTCCAGTGACCTGTCTTTTCCTATAAATCCATCCATGTATTTTAAAATAATCTGCCCTTTGGTGTAGGGTGCCAGTCTACTAAGTTTTGCTATTTTCTCGATATTTCCCCTGTGGAATAGGTATTCGGAAATCCCCATTTCACGGGAAATTTTTACGATATCGCCTCCTTTATCATCAACATCGAGTACAAAGAATTGATTTCCGTAATTAAAGAAGTCCAGAAAATTATTGTCATAAAAAATATCCATGGGGTTTTCTGGAGCCACGGGGTTTTCCCCGATCTTGGGTTTTTTCCGATTGTAGATTATTTTTTTAGTGATATTATCTTCTACCAATATCCTTCCAAATCCAGCATATACCTTGTATCTGTTTCTGGGGTCTAAGTTAAGACTCACGGATTCATACATGATATCACTCGATAGGATAAGGTTTATTGGGGATAAGTTTTATAAGATTTGAAATCCGAGGTTCAGAAATAAATACATTCTTGGATATAATATATTATTGGGATTCTTATGGTGAGACTCGAGAAAATCGTCATGCATGGGTTCAAGTC
>JAGMCY010000027.1 GCA_023128965.1 Candidatus Aenigmatarchaeota archaeon
CAGCTTCCCCGGCTTTCGCAAAGGGACGAACCCCGCGTGGAGTTCGTGCGCAATAACGGAGCCGAAAATGAAGCCCCTGCTCTCGGCTGAGACCACCTTGTCTATCTTCTTCCCCTTGAATTTCGTTAGCATCTCCCTGATAGCGTAACGGAAAGAGTCGGAATCCTGGAGAAGGGTGGTGATATCCTTGAACATCACACCTTCCTTGGGAAAATGAGGAACCGTCCGTATCTTCGATCTGAGGTCGATTTTTTTGGTCATAACAAATTTTTATTGCACGGAGTTAAAAATATTTTCTCGGAGGTTTTTTCTGAAACCTGAGCTTAAAGTTTTAATTCAACTCTCTATATTTTATACATGCTTAGCGAAAAGGATGTATTTGAACTCTACAGGAAGGCTTCGACTGAGCTTCCTTCTGATGTCGTGGAGGGGTTGGAAAGGGCGAAAGAAAACGAGAAAGGACGTTCGAAAGAAATCCTTGAGAAGATTCTCGAAAACGTTTCTATCGCAAAAAGGAATTCCAAACCAATATGTCAGGATACCGGAATTCCGATCTTCTACGTAAAAAATGATGGCAAACAAAGTGAAAAAGAAATTGGAGAAATAATAGACCAAGCCACCAAAAAAGCAACAGACGAGATACCGTTGAGACCCAATGCTATCGATTCCATATCCGGAAAGGTCTCCGGGAACAAACCCGTGATCCATTTCGAGGAATCTGATAAGTTCGGAATAGATTTGCTTATGAAGGGCGGGGGATCGGAAAACGTTTCCAGGATTTACAGCCTGCCCGATGAAAGGCTGGGAGCAAACAGGGACATTAAAGGCGTAAGGAAATGCGTTCTGGATGCAGTAATCAAAGCCCAGGGAAAGGGTTGTCCTCCGTATATTCTGGGAATAGCAACAGGAGGGAGTTTAGAGGAAGTTGCTCATCTATCTAAAAGGCAACTTCTCAGAAAGCTTAACGATGAAAATGATGATAGTGAACTGAAAAAATTCGAGAAAGAATTGCTTCAGGAAATAAACAAACTAGGAATAGGACCATCAGGACTCGGGGGAAAAACAACCGCATTAGCGGTTAAGGCAGCGAAGTCTTACAGGCATCCAGCATCCTTCTTTGTTGGTATTTCGTTCGGGTGCTGGGCCCACAGGAGGCAGTCTTATGGACATTGATTTCACCAAGCTTAATATAGGGGATAAGGTTCTTTTGGAAGGAACGATTTTCACAGCCAGGGACAGGGCTCATTTGTTCTTTCTGGAGAACGACTTCCAGAAAATAAAAAATTCCATCATCTACCACTGCGGTCCGATTGTCAAGGGCAACGAAGTGATCGCCGCGGGACCGACATCCAGTTCAAGGTTCAATGTGTACACAAAGGAGCTGATTGACAAATACGGCATAAAAGCGATTATCGGGAAGGGAGGGATGGATAAAAACGTACTCGAAGCCCTGAGGGGGAGGGCTGTTTATTTATCGGCTATCGGAGGCGCGGCATTGCTCTACACAAAGAACATGCAATTAAGAAATGTTTACAAACCAGAATTCGGAATGACTGACGCAATATACGAGCTCGAAGTCAAGGATTTCCCTGTTGTGGTGACCATGGATTCAAAAGGGAATAATCTGCATGAAGAAATATTGAGAAAATCTGAAAAAGCGTACGGGGAAGTTATATAAAAATCATAATTTAATTATACTTTGATGTTATTATGAGGAAAAAAATCGCTCTGATCGGAGGCGGACAGATTGGACAGATCCTTGCTATGCTGGCTGCACAAAAAGAGCTGGGAGATATCGTTATACTTGATGTTCCTGACTACGAAAACTCGGTGAAAGGAAAAGCCCTCGACCTGATGCATATGGCTCCTCACGGTAATTATGACTCACATATCAGTGGCACATCAGACTATAAAGATATTCGAGGAGCGGATGCTGTCATCGTCACGGCAGGAGTGCCACGGGAGGAGGGAATGACCCGTGAGGACTTGCTCAGCACTAACATCAAAATCATCAAAGGAGTCGCGAAAGGTGTGAAAGAGAACGCTCCCAATGCTTTCTGTATCATACTCACCAATCCACTGGATGCGATGGTCTACACTTTTCATAAAGTAACCGGCTTCCCCAAGAATCAGGTGGTTGGTATGGCCGGTACATTAGACACTGCTCGCTATCGTTCCTTCCTCGCGAATGAGCTTGGTGTATCTGTCGCAGATATCACAGGTATTGTTCTTGGTGGTCATGGCCCCACAATGGTTCCCTTACCGCGGTTGACCACAGTCGGCGGTGTTCCTTTGAGTGAAATCGCCCCGCAAGAACTCATTGACAAGGTTGTTAAAAGAACGAGAGAGGCAGGAACAGAAATCGTCCAGCTCTTCGGTAAAGGGTCCGCCTTCTTCAGCCCAGCCTGGAGCGCCATGGTTATCGCTGAATCCTACCTTAAGGACAAAGGGCGTGTCCTTCCCTGCACTGCTCTCTGTGAAGGCGAGTATGGAATCAATGGTCTTTTTATAGGCGTACCCTGTTTGATCACCGCAAAGGGAATGGAGAAAATCTTCGAGATCGAGCTTACTGATGAAGAAAAAGCTTTACTGGAAACCACAAAAGACGCCGTCCAGAAAACTGTTGATGAGTGTAATGTATAAGGGACCCGGTATATCGATATTTTTGTATTTATAATCCGAAATGAATATTAAAAATTAAGTGTGGTGTTTTATGGAAATCCATCTCGGTCCTGCCGGAAGCCCGGCTGCGAGCACGCTGGAGGGCGTGGCGAAAGTGAAGGAATTAGGATTGCACTGCATGGAGGTTCAGTTCACGCACGGAATAAAAATGGGAATCGATCTCGCGAAGCGGGTGGGGAAGGAAAGGAGGAAGGTAGGGATCGAACTGAGTGTGCATGCTCCCTATTATATCAACCTCGCCAGCAAGGAAGCCGAGAAAGTTAAGGCTTCCAAGGAAAGGATTCTGGATTCCTGCGAACGTGCGCATCACATGGGCGCGAAACAAATCGTTTTCCATCCCGCGTATTTTGGAGGTATGGATAAAGAGAAGGTATATCAGATCACCAGAGGGCATATTCTAGACATGATAGGAACTGTTCGAAAGAGAAAGTGGAACGTTCTGCTTTCTCCTGAAACCACGGGAAAGCATTCAGCGCTCGGGAGTCTGGATGAGACAATAAGGCTTGTGAAGGAAACAGGATGTTCACTGTGCGTGGATTTCGCACACTTGTTTGCAAGGAATTATGGGAAGATAGACTTTGCAGAAATTTTTGACAAACTCAAACCCCTCCGAATGAAACACCTGCACTGTCATTTTTCAGGTATAGAGTATACAGCAAAGGGGGAGAAAAATCATTTAAACATGGACCACTCCCCGGATTTCAGGAAATTCGCGAAAGTTTTGCTTGAACAGAAATGGCTGAATTCCGTAACCATTATATCTGAAAGCCCAATCACTTGGCGCGATTCGATTAAAATGAAGGATACGCTCGAGCGAATGGGTTGTAAATGGGGGAGAAAATGAATCTCGTAATCTATACGGACGGAGCGTCCCGGGGGAACCCGGGTCCAGGGGCGATAGCTTTCCTGATCCTGAACGAGAAAGGGGAAATCCTCAGGGAGCACAAGCATTTCATAGGGGTTTGTACGAACAATGTCGCTGAATATCGAGCGCTCATAGCGGCGCTGGAAAGGGCTCGCAGGCTCGGGGACGAAGCCACCTGCTTCTCGGACAGCAAACTAATGATCAATCAGCTTAAAGGTAAATACAAGGTGAAGAAAAAACACCTGAAAGAACTCTTTGAAAAGGTGAAGGCGCTCGAAAGGAAGTTCAGGAAGGTTGAATACTCGAACGTGCGGAGAACGGACCCGGTGATCAAAAGGGTGGACAGGATGGTGAACGAGGTTCTCAACAAAATCGGCTAACTAATCGGTTGACGTAGGCTATGCCTGCGTCTTTCGCTTTTCCACCAGTTCCGCGTCTTCTATCACAAAAACCCCTCTCACGCCGTCCCATTCTTTTCTGGCTTTCAGGATTTTGATTTTCTTTTTGAAT
>JAGMCY010000028.1 GCA_023128965.1 Candidatus Aenigmatarchaeota archaeon
CGACAGCGAAGGTTTCGTAGACCCGAAAAATCTGGAAAGCGCCATCACGAAAAAAACCGTCCTTGTTTCGATAATCCACGGCAACAATGAGATAGGAACGATCCAGGATTTGGAAGACCTCGGGAAGATCTGCAAAAAGCGTAAAGTTTACTTCCACACGGATGCCTGCCAGAGTTATACGAAAACTGGAATTGATGTTAAAAAACAAAATATTGACCTGATAACTTTGAATTCCCATAAAATCCACGGACCGAAAGGCGTGGGCGTGCTTTACATAAGAAAAGGTATCGAAATAACCCCATGGCAGCATGGCGGCGGGCATGAGTTTGGTATGAGGGGAGGGACCGAAAACATCCCGGGTGTCGTGGGCTTCGCGGAGGCAGCGAAGATCGCCCTCGATAAAAAACACGTAAGCTACATGACGAAATTAAGGGACAGGCTGGTAAAGGGGGTTCTCGAAATACCTGGCGTGAAACTCAACGGCCCGGAAGGGGATAAAAGATTGTGTAACAACGCGAACTTCTCCTTTAAAGGGATTGAGGGGGAAGCGCTCGGAGGGTATCTGGATCAGAAAGGGATTTCTTCCTCGACGGGATCCGCCTGCGCCGCGAGAACGCTGGAACCGAGCCACGTTTTGAAAGCGATAGGTCTGACCAACGAGGAAGCGAATGGGAACCTGAGATTAACGCTCAGCAGGTTCAACACGGAAGAGGAGATTGACTACGTTCTGAATGTCTTGCCGAAAGTGGTGAAAAAGCTGAGACGCATCTCCCCTCTTCACTTAAACCCGATCGCGTAATAGGAAACGACGGAGGAGAAGTCGCCTGTTGAATCCCCTGAATTGGTGTGGTTTATTACCTCCGCTGTTTTGAGGCCGAGGGATTTGGCAATGTACATCAGGACAGCGATCGGCCCGTATCCGCACACGGAGGCGTCGATTTCTTCGAGCGTCCGGAAGAACCCATGAGGGTCGAATTTCTCTATTTTCTCAATCGCCTTTTCATCCTTGTCCTTCGCGACTTCTTTCGGAAGGTAGTGGGAGAAGTCAGATGAAGCGATGACATCTACTTCTTTTCCTTTTATCGTTTTAGCAATGTGTTTTCCGAGGGTTTCGCATTTCTTCAGGAAATCGTTCGAGTAATCCATGTTTGCTATGCTTATCGGGATGAATTTCGGATTTTTGAATTTATGCTGGAGGAAGGGGAGTTGAACTTCTATCGAATGCTCGTGCATATGCGCGATCTCGTCTTCTCTAAGGATTTCACATCTTTTCAATTCCTCCGCCAGTTCAGGATCTATCTCTATCCTCCCCATGGGGGTTTCCCATTCACCCGATCCCGTTATCGAGAATTCGCTTCCCATAACGTTGTGGTTAGGTCCGAGAATCACGAAACTCTTCGCTGGTCTCAGCGAATTGATCGCATAGGCGGCGGTCTTTCCGGAATACTCATAACCAGCATGAGGTGAAATCACGCATACGAAATCGTTTCCTTCAGCACCTTCGAAGAGTTTCGAAAGCATTCGCTCGAGCGAATCCCTGCTGAACGGGTAAAACATCCCTGCAACCACGGGCTTTCTTTTCATGACTTCTAATTAGTTTCGCTTTTTAAAAAAATTCTGGAAAACCTAGATGTAAGAAACCTCGAGTTGTTTTTTAACGTGTTTCAGGGGTTTGAGGAAATAGAAATCGAAGTCACAAGTCAGCTCGCTTCTCACCTTGTAACCCTTTTTGGAAACACTTATCCTGAATTCGACCGTTTTCCCGGCTCCAAGCTCATTAACGTCTATTCTGGTCTTCAGATCTTTTGAATAAAAAGACGTGTAAATTATGTAGTCATCGCTTTCGAATCTCTTTTCGTGCCCGAATGTCGGATAGCCCGCGACAACCTCAACCCTGTCAGCATTTATGCTGTCTATTTTATGGCCTGTTGTTGAATCCGTGCAATTGTATGTAGCTTGTATGTTTAGAATTTTTGTGCTACTAGCTGTTATGTTCAGGTAGAAATCCGGTTTTTTGTCTGTCTCGTTGCTTCCCGTGTGTATGAAAACGAACGTGTCGCCATCCATGTAGTCAGGACCGTCGTATCGGTGGTAGAAGTCCGTCATTTGTATTACAACGCAGTCCTCCGGGCATTCGTTCGCTGTGTCTTCGTTTTCTTCGCATATATCATTCCCGCAGCATGGTTTTATTATGTCA
This sequence comes from Candidatus Aenigmatarchaeota archaeon, assembly GCA_023128965.1. GTDB lineage: Archaea > Aenigmatarchaeota > Aenigmatarchaeia > QMZP01 > QMZT01 > JAZGEG01. Next base: position 2,198 of record JAGMCY010000028.1, read on the forward strand.
TGTTTGCATTCAAAACTCGTCTGTAAGGAACAATGATCTTTTGTGCAGGGATTTCCATCATCGCACGATTCAGGACATTCCCTTTCATCTATATCACACACGTTGTTATCATCCTCGTCAAAGCAGCATCTTCCCTCTATTAACTTTTCGGGGTCTATGCACGTAGGTCCTGTTCCCTGATCCTCGAATGTCACGCACCCCGCAATCAGAATTACAGAGATCACGATAAAAGGTGAAATAAATCTCCTCATAATTTAAATTATCGTTCCATGTTAATAAAAATTTGGTCACATCCTCTCCAGAGCCTCTATACCGAGCAGGTTCAGGGCGTTCTTCAAAACAATGGAAACCGCTTTTACGAGGGCGAGCCTTACAGGCCTCATTCCCTCCTTCGCCTTCAGAACGGGCAGGAACTGGTAGAACTCGTTGAATTTCGTCGAGAGTTCATAACAGAAATTCGCGATGTAATGGGGACGCATGTCTTCCCCGGATTTCCTCACAACATCCGGAAACTCTGATAACATTTGAAAAAGATGTCTTTCGTGCGGTTCTTTTAGCAGGGAGATATCGAATTTCTTCGGAAATTCCCCTGCCTTCCTGAGAATCGAGCAGGCTCGGGCATGCGTATATTGGAGATACGGGGCGGCGTTTCCCTCGAAATCCAAAGCGCTCTTCCAGTCGAATATTATGGTTTTCGAAGGTGACATCTTTATCATGTCATATTTCAAAGAAGCAAGCGCGATGTCTCTCGAGACCTCCTCCAGTTTCTTCTCCTCCATTTTTGGATTCCTTTTCTTGGTCTCCTCTTTTGCGTGCTTTACAATCTCTTTCAAAACATCCTCGTAAAGTATCACCTCGCCTTCCCTCGATGCCATCTTACCTGTGGGAAGGTTAACGAGTTCATAACACAGATGATAGCTCTTGTTCGCCAGCGGGGACTTCATGAGTTCGAAGGTCTTGAAGAGCTGCTGGAAATACAGCTTCTGTTCCGACCCTACCACATGGATCGATCTATCGGTTTTGTATTCTCTAGATTTCATACCAGCGAGGCCAAGGTCTTTGGCCGAATACAAAGGCGTTCCGTCTGATTTGACCAGAAGGAAAACATCCAGCCCATGTTTCTCCAAATCCATCATTATCGCTCCCTCGCTCTGTTTCGCTATGCCTTTTTTTAGGAGTTTTTTTGAAATCTCCGTCCCCGGCTTTTCGACTTCACTCTCGAAATACAACCTGTCGAACTTTATGCCAAAACTTCCGTATATCCTGTCAAAATAATCCAGGCTCCACTTCCTCGTTTTCTTCCATATTTTCGTTAATTTCGGATCGCTCGCGTATATCTTTTTGTTCACCTCATCCGCTTCTTTCAAATACTCCTCGTTTTCCTTCAGCTTTTTGCTCGCCTCCGCGTATACCCGCCCTAACCATTTGCCTTTGTCTTCCTTGGGCTCTTTTCCGTTGTGAATCTTAAGGAAGCCCCATATACATCTCGCTACATGCGGTCCTATGTCTCCTTGATAATTCGCCCTGGTCACTTTGTAGCCGGAAAACTCGAGAATTCTTGAGAGCGATTCGCCCAAACACGCGGTTCTTATGTGCCCTATATGCACTGCCTTGTGCGTGTTGAAGTGACAATACTCAACCATCACGTTCTTCTTTTTCTTTTCCCCTTTCCCGAAATTCTCCTTTTCCTTCAAAACACTTTCTACGATTATCTGACTTATCCTGTCCCAGTTTGCGAAGAAGTTAAGATACCCTCCCTTCGGTTCGATCCTGCCCATGAGAGATTCGGATGGGGGTTTTAATTTTTCGTGAAGTTCCTTTGCTATGAGATCCGGGGATTTTTTTAACTTTTTAGATAGGATAAAGCAGGGGAAAGCGAGGTCCCCGAATTCGGGCTGGGGAGGTTTCTCAAGAACTATCCCGTCCTTTTTGATCTTCGCTGCCTTCGAAATCCCTTCCCTAACCTCCTCCCTGAATTCTTCAAAAGGGTTCATAATAATTCTATTATAAAGAGCGATTATTAAATTAACAGCTTCTTCATCTTTCTCTTAAATTGATTTTTTATAATCGTATTGCAGCGTAAAACCTTTGCCAAAAATAGCTACCTTCTATTTTTACCTATAGAATCAGTATAGCTCTTAACAGCATTTTCAAAAACACTTGCATAACCATTTTTTGGATTGCCCTCGCATTTGGTAATATAGATAGCAAGATTGTCAAGAATGCTGTCGCTAGGAGGACCATGCTTCAAATTCATTGGTTCTGTTTTTGATTTCATTTCACCTTCTATTAAAAAAAACGTTTTTATAGTTTTCGTTATATTTATGACATTATGGGACATTTTTGTTCCAAATGGGACTGATAGCATGCCTAGTGTTTCGGAAAACGTCTGGCTGTACGTGAAGGGGAAACCATACCTTCAAGAGGCCCTGGAGAAGGGGGTGGTGAATTATTCAGCTCTCGCTAGAATGATAGACAGAGAAATGGAAGGGAAGAATTTCGATGCGGTGAAGGCTGCGCTTAGGAGGTTGAACGAGAGACTGAAAAAGGAGAGGAGGAATGTAGAACAGAAGGTTTTGAAAGTAATAAGGGCGAGCAGACTCGAGATGAGAGACAAAATAGCCGTGATCATATCGAACAGAAAACTCGATATGCCCGTAATAGCGGTTGCGAAGAGCGCGAGCGGTTACACGTATATTGTTGAAGAAAACGTAGCTGAAAGGGCGGGGTATAAAGATTTCATTAAAATCCAAAAAAATCTCAGCATGATAACAATTATAAGTCCTGAAAGCCTTGAGGACACGCCAGGGGTTCTCGCATATCTCCTGTCTTCTCTCGCAGCTGAAAACATAAATGTTGTTGAGTTCGTTTCATGTTACAAGGACACTCTGCTGGTTTTTAAAAACGCTGACATAACGAATGCCTTCGAAATCTTATCGGAAAGGTTAAGAGTGTAAAAATCACCTAGTTTCATCCTCGATCCATTTCGTGTAATCTTTCGATCCTCCGATTATTGGGAGTGCAATAACTTCCGGGTTTTCGTACTGATGGGATTCTTTCATCCTTTTAATGAGCTTCCTCAGAACCTTTTTCTTGGTCTTGACCAGAAGAAGAACTTCGTCACTTTCATGTATCTTACCGCTCCACCAGAAAAAGGACGTGATGTCAGGGAGGATGTTCACGCACGCGGCTAACCTTTCCTTGATCAGGATATCGGCTATCCTTTTCCCCTCCTTTAAATCAGGACACGTTATCAAAACGACGAGGTACATAATGCTAACCTATCACAGTCCCAGCAAATTTTTTCCCGTATATCGCCTTTTTCATGTTACTGAAATCCTTTCCGTTCAGCACGATTATTTTAATCTTCGTGTAATCCAGTAGTTTCGCCGCCACGGGATCCATTATGGTCAGCGGGCCTGCCCTGTGTTTTTTCACCTTCACCACTTCGTACAGTTTCTTTGCACTTATGCTTTTCAACATCTTCGCATTCCTGTGTTTGTTCGGGTCCTTGTCGTAAATCCCCTTGACATCAGTTCCTATCAGTATCAGGTCCGCATTGAAGATTTTTGCGGCAGCGATACTTACAGCATCCGTTGTCTGCCTCGCAACAGTTCCTCCCATAACAACTATTTTCCCTGACTTTATCCCGTGTTCCAAACCATCCTTGCTTCTCACAACCCTGTCATACGCATGCTTACCCAGGGCTGCTATCAAAACCATCGCGTTCATCCTCGTTCCAAGGATGCCTATGAAATCGAGCAGGTCTTCCTTGGGTTTGAACACTCTCGTCGCCTTTATGTAACCCTTCGCTATCTTCCCCCCGCCCGTGACGATTATTATTCTGTGTTTTTTCCTCTTGAGGTCGATGACGAATTTCGAGAGCTTCTTTATGTAATTCACATCAGGAATCCCTTCAGGGCAGAGAACCGAACCGCCAATGTCGAGAACTATCCGCATGCAAACACCTTGTATAATATATGTGTTTTCAGTATTTATTGTTCTACTTTTTCCTCAATCCGCGTATCTTCTTTCCGGAGGATGTCAGTGATCTGAAAACCCTTCCCTTGTGTTGTTTTTCAGCGAAACATTTCCTTTCCCTGTCTTTCGAAACGTTCGGGTTTTTAGGATCGAGGAGCACGACTTCAAACCATTCGTGTTGTCCGTCATCCCCGACGTAATAAGAATTTAGAACCTCGAGGTTCGGGAACTTCCTGGCAACCCTTTCCTCCCCTATCAACTGGTTTGATTTGCCTGCGGGGAAGAACCTTCCCATTTTTTTAGGAACGCGTCCTCCTTTGAATTTGGGTCTCTTCCTCTTCCCTTTCTTAACGCAAACCCGGGCGACAACGAATCCCTGTTTTGCCTTATAGCCGAGCGATCTCGCCCTGGCGAGTCTCGTTGGCCTTTTGAGTTTCGTGACTACCCTTTCCTTCCTC
>JAGMCY010000029.1 GCA_023128965.1 Candidatus Aenigmatarchaeota archaeon
CGTATGTAAGCGTTCGGACCTATCACGCAGTTCTCTCCTATAGCAACCGGTCCCTCAATGTGCGTCCCTGACCTGATAACGCTTCCCTTCCCTACCTTCACCTCTCCTTTTATAACAACCTCCCTTTCGATATCGCCCTTTATTTCCTTCTTTATCCCGGAAAGGACCCTCTTGTTCGCCTTAAGCAAATCCCATGGATATGTGATCGGGATCCATTCTTTCGTGTAGAAACAGCGTATCCTCAGATTCCTGGCTAGGATGTTCAAGGCATCCGTAAGTTCGTATTCCCTTCTTGGCGAGATTCCCAGGGATTTCAGGGTTTCGAAAACCCTCTCGTTTATTACGTACAGCCCGGTGTTGGCCAGATCCGATTTCGGTTTTTCAGGCTTTTCGGTTATCTTGGTCAAAAACCCCTTATCCGTTTCGACTATCCCGTGACCTTCCGGGTTCGCAACCTTCTGGCCGAGCATCGAGATCCCGTAAGAAACGCATTCTTTAACAGCGTCTCTCGGGTACAAGTTATCCCCCATCATCACGAGGAATTTCTCATCCTTTCCAACGAACTTCTCCGCCTGGAGGAGCGCGTTACCCGTCCCCAGCGCCTCTTTCTGCCTCGCGTATTTTATTCCGATGTTTCCATATTCATCCCCGATTCTTTCTTTTATCTTCCCATCGCTTACTACTAATATCGCCTCTTCCGCGATCCCTTCCAACCGGTCCAGCAGGTGCTCGATAATGGTCTTGTCCCCGATTCTTAGGAGGGATTTGGGCCTGTTCACGGTCAGGGGATACGTCCTTGTCGATTTCCCCGCACATAAAATGATGGCTTTCATAAGACTTTTTGTGGTTTACGGTTTTTTAAATGTTAAATCGCGGAATTCACACCCCGCAAATTCAATTATTTAAGAGGGCTGAATCAAATATAAACCAATGGTCGATGAGAGGCTGGTTATTTATATAAAGGATTGCATGAGAAAGGGTTACTCCCTGGATTATATAAGACAGATGTTAGTCAATGAGGGCTGGAAAGCCAATCAGGTAGATGAAGCAATTAACTTCGTTCAGGCCCCCTCTCCTCCCCCGCCAGGGTCACCACCGGCTCAAGCAAAACAAAAAGCACCATCAAAAAAGCCGTCAGTGTCGCTCCGGCCAACAGGAGTCACGATAATCTGCATCCTCGGTTTTTTGCTCTCTATTCTGGCGTTGCTCTCAGGAATCGTTTCAATCGGTATTGCTGGAATACTGGAGGGTCTTGATATCCCGTTAACGGTAGATGGTGAAACAGCCTCAATAACATTTGGAGAAGTTGTTTCTTTATTCACCATATTAGGATTAATCTCGCTAGTGATGGGCATAGTTGGCCTGGTGGCTTTCTATCTATTGCTGAAAATGAAAAGGACAGGCTGGATAATCGTTACTGTCCTGGGAGTGATACAAATAACTGTAAGCCTGATACCAACTATGTTGACATTCAGCATAGAAGGCCTTCTAAATCTAAACACTATTCTGCCAATTGCCATATGGGTTATAATAATAGGTTATTTGTTCGCTAAAAGAAATCTTTTCGTTTAGTTTTTGGATATTAGACGAAGTTAACCAGCCAGACCAGCCCGTACCCTATCAGACACCCGGCCGTGAGGAAGGGCATGGCTGGGTAGAACCTGTCCTTTTTCGCGAGGAACAGCATAAGGAAAAGGAAGACCGTGACGATCACGGGGATTATGAGAGCGTTCAGGAAGGCGAAGTTTTTCGCTAGGACTCCTCCCTTTATCAGGGAATCCATCACCACACCCGCGAAGATCATTGGGAATGCGATGTCCCCCCCTCCTAAGATCGCACTCTTGAACTCCTCCCTGACTTCCCTTACCTCCTTCCCTTTCTCCTTTACCTCTTCAATCTTCCCCTTTGCCTTTATCTTGTACGAGAGCATGATGCCAGCGAAGGCGCGGCTCTTTGTCTGGAACTCGGCGAGGTTTATCATGTGCTTCGATTTCCAAACAGCGAACATGTCGTACGCGGATATCGCGAGTAAGAGGAGGACAGCCCACACTATGTCGAGCAACGGGACGAATATTATCGCTATTCCCGCGTATATGAACAGTTCCGTGAAATTATGAATCCATATGTTGGGTTTGTAGACCTTGAAGAATGCGAGAAATAAACAGATTATAAAAGCTAACGTGGTGTTTATGAAAACGCCTATCGTTATCGAGCACGTCATCCACACGGCGAAGAAGAACAACGCCTTCCAAATGCTGATTTTTTTCAGCTTCACCAGGAGGAGGATCAAACCCGTTCCTATCAGTATCGCAACCAGGATGTAGGCGAAGGTTTCAGGTCCCTCCAGATCAGGCCTTTTCCCTATCGCCGTGTCCTCGTGCTCAACGATTATCGCCCCTTCAGGCGTTTGAGTAACCTTCGTGTTAACGTTCAGGGCGTAAAGGCCGATAATCTGCGAAAAGAAGAATATGAGAACCATCAGAACCGTTATGTAAAACGTGTGTTTCATAAGATTATTATGTTCTGGAATGTTTATTAATCACCTCGGACAAAACTAAATTATGGTGTTCACAATTGGCCCCGTGGAGACGGAAATGGTAATAAAACTTATTGTTTCAGCAGTCCTTGGCGGCCTGGTGGGTTTTGAGAGGGAGATACACAGGAAACCCGCCGGCTTAAGGACACATTCCCTTGTCTGTATAGGAGCCACGCTCTTCACGATCATGTCCGTAAATATAGTAGGTGCTGACCCCTCAAGGATTGCAGCGGGCATCGTAATGGGCATTGGATTCTTGGGAGCAGGGATGATATTCAAATCAGAAGACAGGGTCCGTGGCTTGACAACAGCCGCCGAACTCTGGGTCCTGGCTGCGATAGGCCTTGCGATTGGTTTAGGTTTTTATTTTGCCGCGTTGATCACGACACTCATAATAATTTTCATACTGATTCCGCTGAAATACATGGAAAGGGAAGCGAGAGAAGTCATGGATTAGCTAATTTTAATAAATTAGTGAGTTATATTAATGCTCAACAGAATAGGAGAGGGTTTTTCGTATGCTCAAGAAAACGTACGATTTCAGAAAGAGCGAGAATAAATGGCAGAAGTTCTGGGAAAGGGAACGAATATTCAGATTCGATCCGAAATCCAAAAAACCCGTTTTCTCGATAGACGTCCCTCCCCCCTACGCTTCCGCAGGTCACCTGCACATAGGCCACGCTTTGCATTACACGCAGTTCGAGATAATAGCGAGGTTCCGCCGGATGTCCGGGTTCAACGTTTATTTCGCTCCCTGTTTCGATAACAACGGCCTGCCCACGGAGAAGTACGTGGAGGAGAAGTTCGGGATAGACAAGACAACCACAACCAAGCACGAGTTTCGCAAGCTCTGCCTGAAGGAATCGAAAAGGGTCGAGAAGGTCTACTCGGACAACGTTTTCAAGGGTTTGGGACATTCATACGACTGGAGCCTGCTCTACACGACGATAGACCCCGAATCGCAGAAGGTTTCCCAGATGTCCTTCCTGGACCTGTGGAAGAAGGGTTTTGTCTATCGAAGCGAGGAGCCCACGCTCTGGTGCACGAAACACCAGACCGCTCTCGCGCAGGCCGAGATAGAGGATCTGAAGAGGACAACTGTCCTCGATCACATAATTTTCGATCTTGAAGGAAAAAAAAGGATAGAAATCGCCACAACCCGCCCCGAGCTCCTCCCCGCCTGCGTCGCTATTTTCGTCCATCCGGAAGACGAGAGATACAGGAATCTCGTGGGGAAGAAAGCGAAGGTCCCGATTTTCGGGCACGAAGTTGAAATAATGGAGGACAAAAAAGTCGATCCGGATTTCGGGACAGGTATCGTCATGGTCTGCACGTTCGGGGACACGGCAGATATAGAATGGTGGAAGACCCATAAGCTCCCCCTGAAGATCTGCGTCACGAAGGACGGGAAACTGAATGAACTCGCAGGTAAATACGCAGGCAAGGACCTGACTGAGGCCAGGAAAGAGATAATCAACGACCTTGAAAAGGAAGGGAGGGTAACAAGGAAGGAAAACCTTGAGCAGACAGTCGGGGCGTGCTGGCGCTGCCAGACGCCTATCGAGTTCCTCCCGACCAAGCAGTGGTTCATAAAGACGCTCGATTTCAAGAAAGAGCTGATAAAACAGGGGAGGAAGATAAGGTGGTTCCCGAAGTTCTACCAGAAACGTTACGAGGACTGGACGAGAAACCTCGCCTGGGACTGGTGCATTTCGAGACAGAGGTTCTACGGAGTTCCCATACCAGTCTGGTATTGCAAGAAATGCGGAAAGCCCAAGCTGGCGGAGGAAAAGGATATCCCTGTCGACCCGGAGGTTGACAGGCCGAAAGGTAAATGTGAATGCGGGTTTTCGGAATTCATCCCGGAGGAAGACGTGTTCGACACCTGGATGACTTCCAGCATGAGCCCGGAGATCGCGATGAGATGGCTCGAAAAGCCGAGAGATTTCGAAAACAGGTTCCCCATGTCCATGAGGCCCCAGTCACATGATATAATAAGGACATGGGCTTTCTATACGATTCTCAAGGCCTACCTGCACTTCAGGAAGATCCCCTGGAAGGACATAGCGATAGGGACGTACGTCCTCGATTCGAAGGGGAGGGGGATGCACAAATCTAAAGGGAACATCGTGTGGACAGAGGATCTGCTGGAGAAATACTCCGTGGATGTCGTCAGGTATTGGGTGGGGACGGCGACGTTCGGGGAAGACCTGCCCTACCAGGAGAAAGACCTGGTGACAGGCCAGAGGTTCCTGACGAAGTTATGGAACGCTTCACGGTTCACTCTCTCGAATCTGAAGGGATACAGGCCAAAGAAGCCGAGGAAGCTCACGGAAATAGACAAGTGGATCCTTTCGAAACTGAACGATCTGGTGAAGAAAACCACAAAGGATTTCGAGGAATACATGACAGGAAGCGCGAAAACAAAGGTGGAACAGTTCTTCTGGCACACGTTCTGCGACCATTATCTGGAGATCGTTAAAGACCGCCTGTATAACCAGAGTTCTTACGAGAAGTGGGAGGCAGATTCCGCGAAGTTCACGCTTTACCGCGTTCTTCTATCCATTTTGAAACTCCTCGCTCCTGTAACTCCCCACGTCACCGAAGAAATCTATCAGCTTTATTTCAGAAAAAACGAGCGTTCGAAGAGCATCCACGTTTCCGATTGGCCGAGGTTCGATTCCTCGCTCGTGGACAGGAATGCCGAAAAAGTCGGGGACATCGCGGTCGACGTGATAGCGAGCATAAGGAAGTTCAAGTCGGAGAATTCAATCTCCCTGGCCGAACCCCTGCGATATGTAACGATAGATTCCAACCGGGTGAAACCAGTCCTGAAGGACATACAGAAAACCATGAGGATAGAGAACATCAGGATAGGAAGGGCAAAGGGGAAAGTAAGCGAAATATTCAAGATAGAACTGGAAATAAGGAAATAATTTTAAACATACCTGTTAATCTTAAAGCATGAGATTGGCTTTAATTGTTTCATTGTGTATTATGCTTATTCTAACAGCCGGTGCTGTTCACGCCCAGGACCAGGAGGAGCCCCCCTGCTGCGAGGAAGGTGAAAGGAGGTTATGCGGAACTGACACAGGGGTTTGCGAAACAGGGAGAGCGGTATGCAAGGACGGAGAATGGGTGGAATGCAAGGGACTGAAGGGGCCGGTTTCGGAGGCTGATATCTGCGGGAACGGGATAGACGACAACTGCAACGGGGAAGTGGATGAGAACTGTTTCCCCTGGCTTTCGTTCATCCTGGTAGGCCTGGGGATTTTTTTCATCGGCATAGGCCTTTACTACATGCAGAAGGGTCAGGGAGGAAGGATTATATCGGAAGATCTGGCAAAGGATTAAAAACGGAAAAACCGCTACTTGCTTAGCCGAAAACCTTTTTAAAGCCTATTTATATATAAAACCTTTATACAATACTATAAAACCAGATCAAACCGAACTGATTAAAATATAAAAAGGAGGGATAGAATGGCAGAAAAGCCGCACATTAACATCATAACGTCAGGACATGTAGACCATGGAAAGTCAACATTGATAGGGAGATTGCTATTCGATTCAGGGGCACTCGACGATAACGAACTGAGGAAGCTGAAAGAGAAGGCGAAGGAACTAAAGAAAGAGACTTTCGAGTTCGCTTTCGTGATGGACAGACTGAAGGAGGAAAGAGAGAGAGGACTCACGATCGATCTCATGCACAAGGAGTTCAAGACAAATAAGTATTACTTTACAATTATAGACTGTCCCGGTCACAGGGACTTCGTCAAGAACATGATAACGGGTGCTTCGCAGGCAGACGCTGCGATTCTGGTAGTCTCTGCAAAAGACGGCATTCAGGAGCAGACAAGAGAACATCTATACCTTTCGAAGGTGTTGGGCATAAGACAGATAATCGTGGCTATAAACAAGATGGACGCGGTGAACTACGATCAGGCAACATTCAACAAGACCAAGGATGAGGTAATGAAATTGCTTCAGACGCTTGGTTACAAAACAGAAAACATCCCGGCAGTCGCGTGTTCCGCGTACGCGGGAGACAACGTTGTTAAAAAATCGACAAACATGGGGTGGTACAACGGACCCACGATAATAGAGGCCTTGGACCAGACGATAACCCCGCCGGAGAAACCGCTTAACAAACCACTGAGGCTGCCCGTGCAGGAAATTTTCACGATAACAGGCGTGGGAACTGTTCCTGTGGGGAGGGTTGAAACAGGCATTATGAAACCAGGAGACAAGATAATCTTCGAGCCTTCCGGCGTACAGGCAGAGGTGAAATCTATAGAGATGCACCACAAGCAACTTCCAAAGGCGGAGCCAGGAGACAACGTGGGATTCAACGTCAGAGGAATCTCTAAAACGGACGTGAGGAGAGGAGACGTTGTCGGACATCCGAACAACCCGCCCACCGTTGCGAAAGAGTTCACGGGCCAGATAATCGTCCTGCAGCACCCGACCGTGGTAACGAAGGGTTACACGCCCGTATTCCACTGCCACACGGCGCATGTCGCAGGGAAGATAACGGAACTTGTCAAGAAACTGGATCCCAAGACAGGAGCAACGATCCAGGAAAATCCTGACATGCTGAAGCCCGGTGACGCTGCTGTGATAAAGATCCAGCCCACACAACCAATAGCTCTTGAGAAACAGGCTGACTTCCCGGAGCTCGCGAAATTCGCGATCAGGGACATGGGCAAGACGATAGCAGCAGGTGTCGTGATCGATCTTGTGAAGGCGAAGTAATTCCGCTTTTTTTCTTTATCTTTTCATTTCAATAGACGTTGGTCTATTCTGAAAAATATTTATCTTTCTTTCAGTTCCTTTTCTATCGGTTCCTTCACGAGCAGAGAACTCGGGAGGATCACGTTCTTCCTGTTCACGCGGAGGACGACCGCGAACGGGTCTATCCTCTCGACGACGCCGGAGTATTTCCCGACCTTTATTTTATCCCCCACCTTCAGCGTGTTCTTGAGGTGGATAGTCGCCGTCAGGTTCGGAATTAAATCCTTCAGGCCAACTGCGAACACTATAACTACAACGGCGAGCAGGGCGGAGAAGAGTATGAGCATCGCGTTTATGTCAAGCCCTATCAGACCAAAAGCTATTATAACCGCAACCATCGATACCGAGTATTTCATGAGGCCTCCCGAGAACTTCGCGAGCACGTCCTCCCTTAGAAATTTCCTGGAGGCCTCCTCGAAAACCTTGCCGAAGAAATCAGCTACCATGAACCCCACAATTATCACGAGTATAGCGAGTATCAGTCTCGGAACGAAAATTATAACCTGATTGAACAAGCTCGCGATAGTGGTGAAACCCAGGAATTGTACGATCACGGCAAGCGTGAGAATGTAAATGCTCCATTTCACGAGGTCCCCTATGAATTCCGCCACGTCCCCTTTGTATCCCGTGACCCTGAGAATATCCTCTGTCCACGTTCGGGCGGTCATCCTTTTAAGGCCTGTGACATAGAGGATTTTCCTGACAATTGCTTTACAGACTCTCCCCGCTATGTAACCGACCACGATTATCAGGATTATCTGGATTATGAACTGGAGATTAGGAATGACGTACCTTGGAAAAAATTCCTGCAAAAAGTTGATGATCCAGGCGTACGCAACCTGGAGGAACTCGTTAATATCGAATGCCATAGAACTTTTTTGAAATTAATATATATAAATGCTAATTTTGGGTTTACAGAAGTTGCCTGTCCTTGAGGACGTCCTTCACAACGCTCTTCGCGTCCTCGAAGAATTTCATGAGCATCGGTTTCTCCTTGTGACGCTTGTAGTTCTCGTAGATTTGCTTGATAGTTTCTTCCGGGAGGTTAATCCCTGTTGCCTTGCTCGGAACTATGAGGTTCGGCGAGAGATTCATGTTGACAACCTTCGGCTCGCCGTTCACGCTTATGTCCACCCTTGCGAGTTGCGTGTCTATCGCCTTTGCCGCCTCCAGCGCTAAATGCTTGGTTTCAACATCAGGTTTGTGTTTTTTGTATTCACCTTTCGAGAATATCACATCCTTTTCCTTCGTCTTCTTCTTAACGCTTGCTATAAGATCTGGTTCAGCCACATAGCAAGAAACCACGTCCTTCACAACCTCCTCAATAAGGATGGACTGTTTCAGGCTCCCGAGCGCATTTATAACCGACTTCGCCTCGCTGAGCGTGTTGGTGACGACGCCCGTTTCCTTCCCCGGGGTCCTTATGATTATGGGGAAATTCTCCTCCTCCAGTATCCCCTGCGCGGCTTTTGAGGACCTCGCGAGCTCAATGTTAAGGGTGTTGACCCCCCTCTTTTTCAGAACGCTGAGAAGGAAGAACCTCTCGTCCGATATCAGAAAGCTTATGGGCTTTATGGGCGTATATGTCTCCGGGGAAAGCAGGGAAAGCAGCTGATAGGCGTATGAATACATGGGGCGGGGAATCCTCGGATATACGGAATCGAATTTCGTGAGATCCGAAGTTCTATACGAAATGTTGAACTTCTCTCCCAGACCTATCCTTATCCCTTCCATCGGAACGAAAAACACGGAGAAGAATTTCTTCTTCGCCTCTTCAAGTAGTTTAAGGTTAGTCTCGGACTTCTCCTGCCCTATCAAGCACAACGTCATAAAAAACCCCCTTTCTAAGTTATGAGATTGTATGCAGGTTTAAAAAAGTTAATGTTTAAACGTTCAGGATTGAATTTAAATAAAAAACTCAATTATTCTCTATGGAATACGTCTGCAGGAAGATCGAGGGATGGATACGTTCGAAAGTCAGGGAAGCGGGAGCAAAAGGTGTCGTGCTGGGGATGAGCGGAGGCGTGGACTCGAGCGTTGTCGCGGTCCTCGCTGATCGGGCTCTCGGTAAGAAATCCCTCGCTTTGATACTCCCCTGCGAATCTGACAAGAAAGACAGGGAGAGAGCGAAGCTCGTGGCGAAAAGGTCCGGGATAAAAACAAAGGAGATCGATCTCTCCGTTGTGTTTAATTCTCTGAAAAAACTGCTCCCCGAAGCGGACAGGAAAACACTCGGGAATTTGAAATCGCGGTTGAGGATGCTCGCCCTTTATCACTTCGCGAACAAATACAGCTACCTTGTTCTGGGAACCTCGAACAAGTCCGAACTGAAGATAGGATACGTAACGAAATACGGGGATTCCGCGGTCGATCTCGAGCCGATAGGGGACCTGTACAAGACCCAGGTGGTTGAACTCGCGAAACACCTCCAGATCCATGAAGAAATCCTGAAATCCGGGCCCACGGCAGGTCTCTGGAAAGGG
>JAGMCY010000003.1 GCA_023128965.1 Candidatus Aenigmatarchaeota archaeon
CGGCGGGGGCATGACTAATTTTTAAAAGTTTAAAGTCCAAATTAAGAATATGAAATTCGGTTGCGACACCTGCGACAACTGCGGTCTGTGCTGCAAGGACTGGGATATCGAGCTCTCGAAGGAGGACATACGAACGATCATTGGTTTGGGTTATGACCCGAAGAATTTCCTCGTTCTCGACCCCGTCCCCAGGATGAGGATGGTAAAGAGGAAGGACGAGAAAAGCTGCTTATTCCTGGACAGGAAGGACATGTGCATTCTTGAGAGGAGGCACGGGCACGAGGCTAAACCGCATACCTGCAGGCAGTATCCAGAAATAAAAACCGAGAGGATAAAGGAGAAGGATTATTTTTTCTACGAATACGGAGGGAAAGTTTTTGCCAGGGACATCCTGGTCAAAATGCTCGGGAACCTCAAGAGAACGAGCAAAGCTTACCTTTTCGAGATGTTACTTGACGAGCTCGGGATGCTCAGGAAACAGGGTAACAGGTATGTTGATGTTTTCAATTACGATGACGCGAAGAAATCCTCCAGGATCAGGAAATCCCTCATGAGGAGGAGGGTCCGGAATATCCTCCTGGAAAAATTCAGGGAAGAGGACATGGAGGAATTCAATAAAATAGAGAAGAGGAAAAAGCTGAATGTTCAGGACATGATGGAGGAGATACAGAAGAGGATTCCCGGGGAAGATGCCCTGAACCCGAACCTTCCGGAAATGCTGCTTGCTTATTTCTACATAGTGCAAACTCACGAGAATAATGATCCGAAAAGGCTGGCTGAATATTTCTTTGAGTGGAATTCCAAGAGATTTTGAAACTTTTTAAACTCATAATATACTATGTATTTAAGTGATCATGATGCCCGTGTTCGAAAGATACTGCGACAAGTGCGGAGAGCCGAGTATTAGACTGAGGAACGTGAACGGCAGAATGCTCTGTCCGAAATGCAGAGGGTTAAAAGTAGAAGAGGACGAAGAGGTAGGCAGAAAGGCAAAACTGAGAAAAATGTGGGACATCAGGTAACGAAGGACATAGGCAAAGCCCATGTCATCCGAAATTAACGAATGCGGGGGTACCCAAGCGGTCAATGGCTTCGGCCAATCGCCTGACCATACGAAACGTATGGTCTTGGGCCAAAGGGGCTAGAATATCTAAACCTTACGTTAGGTATGGCCAAGTTTAGGTATGGCCAAGTTCAGGAACTTGTCTGTTGAGAGGCCTAGTAGCTTAGAAATCGCTCAGGGAACTTGTTTCCTGGGATATCGATTGGGTAATGCTTTCCAGGGTTCGAAAGTTGAAAACATCCAAATGTTTTCAAACATCCTACTGCCATGTTTCGGGATTCCCTGCCCCCGCATACTCATTTCTTACGATAGCTATCGCTTATTAAGAAAAATAAAAAGAGAGGGAAATAAGCGATTGACGTTCGAAAGCGAACGTCTTTCGAAACTTCCGATTTCCCCTGAACTACTTTGTCAGTGTTATGTCAATCGTTGACACATTGAGCTCTATGTTGTTCTCTCCTGTGATCTTTTCCGTCCCTGATTCTATGGTATGCTTCGCATCACTTACGAACCTGTTCCTGACAACCTCCAGAACGTCAACCGCCCTGGAAATTGATCTCCCTCGCGCTTTTATGTGCACTTCTTTTGTCCCCTCGGAAAACTGCGTTATCACGGCAAGCACGTAGGACATCGTTGGTTTCTTTCCCACGAAGATCACGTTGTCGTCCGCTTTTACCCTTGTCTTTCCAGATTCCGTTTTTTTATCTTCTGCCATACTAAGCACCTCCTAGTTCAAATTGCCAGCCTGTTAATCTAGACTTACTGGTTTTATACGATTGGCTGTTATATTTAAATAATTAAACACTTGCTTTTAAATTTTTATCTTCACGTGATTTGGACCAGGTATTCGAAAGTTATCGGCTCGAACGAGACCCCGGTCCCGTTGAAAACCGGGAAAGTTCTCGTGATGTCTTTTATGGAGATCTTGAGGATAAATTCATCGAAAACCTCCACGTCTATGACAAAACCGGACAACTTCTCCTTGTGTTTAATTTTGTCTCCCGGTATGTAATCCGCGTATTTCAGATTCTCCACCTCATTGAACGTTTGTTTCGCGATTTCGTACAGATCCAGGTATCTTATTGGGTATTCCTTGCTCATGTCAGGCGAGATTCGCATGTTTATCCTTTCCATGATTTTCTTGTCCTCTTCCGTGACGGATATGTAATCGGAACTTTTCAGAATTATGTTCAAGAAACCGTAATCTTTCCTTTCGAATGTTATATCGCTCTCTTCATAAACCGGGAGTTTTACGTACTCCTCCATGAAGTTGTAATCCTGACTCGTGTACTCCACCATTTTGTTTTTTATCGCCTTTTTCAATTCTTCCAGAACTTTCTGTTCACTGGGTATTGTTTGCCAGAAAACCATATCCTTTATCCGGTCTTCACATACGAAAAAGAACTTGCTGCAGTCTCCCCATTTTGAAACAAAAACCCCCTCAAGTTTTTCCAGGGTTTCGCTGTTCAGAACCCCGGTTTCTTCCAGGCCGTAGTCTTTCTGGAAACCTCTCAAACCTTTATCCGTAACCTCCCCGAAGTCGCAGTCTATCTGCTTTATGTTACCCCTGTCCACGTCCTTGAGATAGTAGTAGATTTCCCCGGTGTCCTGGCTCCTCAGCCTCGAAAGTATGCACTGGAGAAGGCCTACAGGGTAAATGTCGAAATACTCTTCGCCTTCGTATTTCAAGTCCGCGTATAACGTTTCGTTCCATCTATCAGTAGCCCCTTCTAGGCAGCCTTCGTATTTCTTCATATGTTCCAAGCATAAGGGGAGCAGTTCGTTCGTCATGGTCTGCACCGGCGGCGAGATGTCATAATAACCCCCGTATTTCGAATTGTTGTAAACGGACTGGTAAACCGAGAAATCGAGCGAGGATTCAACGTAAAGTTTTGCCGTTTTCAACGCGTTTAAGAGGACGTACGTGTTTTTGGTTTCCTCCATCTCCACTTTTTTGCCTGCCCCGAAAAGGTCGAACAAAAGCGTAGCTAAGATTATAAACATGATTATCAGTGTCATCGCAAGGTATATCTGTGGAGCCATTCCCTTTTTCATATCACCATCTCTATCCTTCCCTTCTCCCCGTTTGGCAACGGGATTTCAGCGTACACCCCCTCCGCCGGTATCACGGCGTAAGGGTATTCCATCAAAAAGGCATCCATTATGTCTATGACTTTGTCATCCCAGGCCGGGTCTGTTGCGTAACCTGCCCCGTCCGGCCCCATCTCTTTAATCATCTTTTCCGGATTACTCACGTACCTCATGGCCTTCTTGTAGTTGTCTCTGATCTTCTCCGCGAAATCGTTAACGGAATTGCACTTGGTTATGTAGCTGTTGAATTCCTCCACCACGTAATAGCATTCCTCTCCTTCCCCGCACGGATTGCTGCATTTCCCCAGAATGTCCGGCGGCTCCGCTTTCAGGCATTCCCACGTCCTCCACCGGCAGGTCCCAAGTGTCCCAGTGGATGTTCTTTTTGGTTTGTATCCGAAAAGGTTGTTGGAGAGCGTATTCGCCGGGTTGTTGTAGGGGGAAGACGTGGGGCAATAGCTGTTCGCCAGGTCCGAGTTCCCCCAGCCGCTTTCGTGGACGGCCACGGATATTATAACGAGCGAGGGGACGCCGGTTCT
>JAGMCY010000030.1 GCA_023128965.1 Candidatus Aenigmatarchaeota archaeon
TTTGTGACGGCGCTCCTTACCGAACCTTTGACAACCTTCATCCCGAATCCCTTGATAAGGTTCGAATAACTCCATACGTTGAGATAATAGCCTTCAGCATCCTTCGAGGAAGCCATAGAATCGAGGGAGTCCTCAAGGTGCTCATTAAAATCTTTCGGCGTGTTCTCCGCGGCCGATGACCCCAGAATAACCATGTTATTTATGTAATCCTTCTCCCCCGAAAGGATCGTATACAGCTCGGTTCCCTTGTCATTAAGCTCGATGAATATGTCTATTTCCCCCTTTATGTTCAGAAGCTCGTTGAGATGTGTGAGTCTTAACATGAAGAGCAGCAGAAAGAACACCACCCATATCAGTATGAGGAACAGCAGTCCTACAGTAGCCTTCTTATATCTCGACATGCAATTTACCCCCGTGAATTTCTCTCCCAAAGTACGTTATGCAGATTTTCTTACCCATAGAGCTACCACATTTGCTGGGGTCGCTGGCAAGCCCGAACTTCCCTATTATCTCGCCGACAGTTATGTCCCTGTAGACATTAACGATTATGGTTGATTTCTGAGAACCCGTGGGAAGATTTTCCATCTCCTCCCCCAAGCCCCTGAGATCCCCGTCATTCTCTATCTTAGTCTGTGTCAGTCCTGAAAGCTCCCCCTCGTAACGCTCTATTGGGTATACGTCGAGCTTAAGATCATCCCCCCTCGCCCCCGCATCATGAATCTTTGAATACACTATAACGTATTTCCTGCCGTTCTTGAAGATGACATCATCCCCGCCCAAATTTGTAATGCTCTCGTACATTATGGGTATGAATATCGAATGTTTCGGTCTCGATACTTCTCTCCGCTCTTTCCAGAAAATGAATTTCCCCTCCTTAAACCAGTCCCTGAATTTATCGAAGAAGTGTTCCAAGGCCGGTCCGAACGGCCTGTCGAATTCCCACTCTTTCCCGGTCTCCATGTCAGTAACCTCCGCGTGTATCGGGGGGTAAGGGATGTTGCAGAAATCCTCCTCCCCCACGAATTCCCCATCTTTACTGTCCAAGAATTCAGATGTTACATACTCCTTTTCCCCCAGAGAAAGGAAACAGGACTCAACCGCGTACGCAGCCTGCAGGGACTCGAAGTTTTCCATCGGTGTTTCGACACCTCCCGTGGTGGTGATGAAATACGCCCTCAGGAAAACCACTGTCCCGACAACCCCTGCTATGAATATCAATGTTGCGAATATGTCGATCATGTCACCTTTCATCCTGACCACGCACTTCTGCAATAATCTATACTATAACAATCTGCCTGGGTTTTCAGGCACTCCCCGAAACATTCGTAAAGCCTCATCACCTTCTCCACGTAGGGGATGGTCTCGTCAGATGCCGTGCAGAATTCTTTCCCTCTCCCCAGATGGGGCTTTACCTTTTCCCAGCAGTTCTCTTTGTCCGTGCAGTATTTCCCAACGGCCTCTGCTATCCCGCCGCAGTTGTAATTAGCGACGGCGAGCTCTTTCTGATCATCATAACCTTCGTAATCCTCGAGCAGATCCGAGAGCAGCAATACGCCTCCCATCACGTTCTGCTCAGGGTTTTCCACGTTTATCTCGACGTTGTGTTTCCCTTCCAGCGTTCTCGCCGTGCTGGGTGTAACCTGCATCAGCCCGAAAGCTATGGGATTCCCATACCTGTCCAGGGAATGCTTCACGTATCCGTATCTGTCGCAGTGTTCCATGTAGCTTTCGCTCGCCATCACTGCCAAGACCAGGGGTTTCTCCACCCTGTATTTAGTGGAATACTCCCTGACGTACCTTTCTACTTCATCCCTTTTCGGTTCCTCGCAGAACGTGAACCCTGATTCCTCTACGGTTTTGAAGCCCTCCAGTTTCACCGCCTCCCCCGGCCTTTTCGTGAACATGACGAAAGTTATCTTCTCGGTTTCAAGGCACGGTCCTGACTTGTCGCATTCTATATCTAGGTTTCCGATAAAGGAAACGTCTTCGCTTTCAGCCAAGAGTTCGCCTTTTTTGTCGTAAAGGAAGACCCTCAGATAGTAATTGTTCACGGGGTCTGTTTTCCAGAATCTCTTGAACCCGGAATATTTTCCTATCTGTATCGTATACGTTTCATTCAGGTTTTTCTCCATGACCCCTGCATCAACAGAGGAGAGAGAGGAGAGGTAGAAGGTAAGGGTGTGGGCGGTTAACGAGGCCCTGGCTTTCGGCGTGTTCGCCAGGGTGGGGTTAACATAAAGGTAGATAATGGCCAACGCCGTTATCGCAATCAACATAGCCCCTAAAAAAATGAACGCCTTCTGATGCACGGTCACGGCAAATTCCTGGCCCTTCATTCTCACCATTTCTTAACATCCGCCTTCCTTGGTAACGAAGATATTCATATCTCTTGTTGTTTTCTTGAGTTTCACGCAATAATTTTTGTTCCCTTCCAAAACGAGTGTCCCTTCTCTTATATCTATATATTTAGCGGTCTGAAAAGAGCTTGCGAAATTCTTCGGATAGCAGATATCGGTCAAGGACATCTTCACCGCGTCTGCCTTTGCCTTGTTTGGTCTGAATGTCACCAGTTTCCATAACACCGATCCAACGGATGGCTTTTCTTTCTGGTCTATCCTTATGGTTATGAATGTCTTGCCTTCAAGATTTTCGCACAGCCCGCACACGCCGACGGACCCTATGCATTTCTCGTTGTCGTCCCCCCTGATGAACTCTACCCTGTCTATATATTCAGGGAGGCTCAGGGTCACGCCCCCCTCCCCTTCATATTTCTGTATGTTCTGCACTTTTTCTATGAGGTTCCCCCATTCCTGCAGCCCTATGGACCTGAGAACTATGGGAAGGGACATTATAAGTATGGCAAGCGCAAGTACGATAAACATCACGAGAAGGAACCCCGTGCTCACAACAGCCCTCATTTTTATTAATTAATTTGGGATTAATTTAAGCTTATTTCGGAGTGAAACCCCCGAAAAAACCCATAAAAACATCCGGGTTTGCGCTTAAGTAAATAACAAAAAAAATTATGACGATCATGATTCCTACTATGAAGAAAACTATGGGGTTTCCTATGAATTCCATTATGCTTCCTTTCATACCCACTCAACTTATCGGCTTAAACATCCCGAACACAGCGGCAAACACCAAGGCTGATATCAAAGCCGCCACTATCAGACCAACCATGACTTGCGCCGAAATAAGACCCTTTCTTTCCATTTTTTCACCATCAAGGCTTCAGGGGTATAAGATATTCGCTTGCGAACATGAGCATTAAAATCAATATCAAGAGCCCCATCAAGATGAAAACCGTTATCGTGCTCATCCCCTTTCTCATACCACTCCTCATCCTATACCCACCAGATTGCTGAAAAAATCATAAACAGATTCCGCGATGTTTATGGACCTCCCTGTCCAGGTCTGGATGAAAACTACTATGACTACAGTCGCTATTGTAAGAAGAGCGAGTACGACCAAAGTTTTCATCGCGAATTCCATGATATATTTTTGTTTTTCCCTGCTTAAAAGACTTGT
>JAGMCY010000031.1 GCA_023128965.1 Candidatus Aenigmatarchaeota archaeon
CAAACGGAACATACACATTCACATACAAAGTTATACCAGCAGTTTAACCTCTAAAAAAAGGAAACTTCATTTTTACTTCCTTTTTTATTTGGTGTGATTGGCAAAACCAGAGTTCGATTCTCTGGCACACCTTAGGTGATTCCATGAAAAGAATAACATTAGGACTGGTGAGCATATTAATGCTCTTTTCCGTAGCGCAAGCGGCACCAATAACGGATTTCACAGTCATATCTGATTTTCAGGAAAGAATCCACGGAGGGGAGACCTTGGCGGCGGAATACTCATTTCACTCCTCGGAAGGCCTGACCGTTTACCTTCAACTGAAAATAAATTCAACAGAGCCTTTCACTGGCAATTTGTCAGAATTCACGGGCGGTTATATGATGCTGAACGGCGAGAATTTGATTTGTGATAGTTCGGTTTCAGGAAAGAATGTCAATATGGAGTGCCCGGCAAACTTGTCGGTGGGGAGCCATAATGTTTCCATAGGAATTGGTCTGGCAGTAAACATAAAACCCTCGACATTCTCCTTTGAGTTTAACATCAAGCCGTACGCGAACTATTCCTCGGAGAGCCACACAAACATTCAGAACCAGACCGTAAACATAGAAACGATTAACAATGCCCTGAACGAAACGCAGACCGCCCTCATAGTTGTGGACGGCAAGCAGGTAAACATAACATTAGAGCCAAACAGCACTTACCAATACGCTGAAATGCCCGAGGATGACATAACCATACTTCCCAGTAGCTCGGGGGTGGAGATAAAACCCGAGGGGACATCTTACACTTCAGCAACCAAGGAGCTGAGGATACAGGCGGAAGGTGAAGGTGAAAAGACAATTTACATATTCTCCTCTCACGGAAGGCCGGAAAAGATTTACTTTGACGATGCGGTCGTGACCGACTGGTCCTATTCTGACGGGATGATAACCCTCACGGTCACAATGGGTTCCCCCCATCAGATTATCATAGACTGGGAAAGACCAATCGTTACTGTTTACAGAGGTGGTGGAACAAGTTATGTTTACAGAAATGTAACCCAAAACATAACAAAGGAAGTTGTAAAGGAGGTCCCTGCCAAACCAGTGTGTGGAAACGGAATCTGCGAATCTGGAGAGGCTGAAACTTGCCCTGGTGATTGTAAAGCTGCCCAGGTTTGTGTTCCTGATGTAAAGTTATGTGCAGGTGATGATTTAATGCAATGCTCAAGTGACGGAAGTGAATGGAACACGATAGAAACATGCGAATATGGATGTTCAGACAACGAATGTAATGAGAAACCAGAGGTGTCTGGCCCTCTGACTGGTTTTATAACAGGAGCAGAAACTCCCTTAATATTCGGCGTTTTAATTGCAATCGCTGTTGTGATTGGTGGATTATTTTATAGGGCAAGAAAAAGCAAGGTCTCAAAATAACATCCTCGTTTTCGCGGATATGTTTTCCTGAAGAATGCTTTGCCTCCCCCTTCACTAGCCCTTGTCTGATGCGCATCCTTAGGTTGGACGCCCTTCCTATGGTTAAACGCTCCTCGGCATCGACATATCTGACTTCATAAACGCCCGACGTATAATTCGGGATCTTGATGCCTCCACTTCTAGCGTCCTCTTTTAAGTCATTCCAAGAATACCAGTTGCTCCATTCGAGTTTAATTCGCGGGATCACCCCACTCACTCCAATTGAATTAAAATGTGGTAATGGGCTTTGTGAAGAGGGAGAAACATGCGAAAGTTGTCCGGAGGACTGCGGCGAGTGCGTCACGGAAGGCGCTGGAATAACGGGAATGTTCACAGGACTCCAGGGAGCCGGGATTCTCGGGTTGGCAATTATTGTAGTACTGGCTTTTTTGGCATTTTTCTTTATGAAAAATAAGAAATAATTTTATTCCAGTTCAACCCCCGGCATCACCCATTTCTTTCCGAGACGTTTCCTGTTCTCCTCCA
The DNA here is from genome assembly GCA_023128965.1 of Candidatus Aenigmatarchaeota archaeon. Taxonomy (GTDB): domain Archaea; phylum Aenigmatarchaeota; class Aenigmatarchaeia; order QMZP01; family QMZT01; genus JAZGEG01. The sequence goes on from JAGMCY010000031.1 coordinate 1,944, forward strand.
GGATTTTCCCTGAAAGGTTGGTTTTTATCTCTTTCGGTTCAAGCCCCAGGACCTTCCCGAACGATATCAACTCCGAAGGCGAACGCAGATCATAGTGTTCGATAGCGCCCGAACTCAGGATGAAAGGCGAGCGGTATTTCCTAACGAGTTTCGCGTTCTCCAGCATGTTCGAGAAGATGTCGGATCTTGACTTTTTGTAGGAGAAAAGAACGCTTCGGAAATTGAACTCGATCGAAACGTTGTTCCTCTTCGCCAGCTTGACCATCACGTAGTCCAGGCCAGGATCGTTCCTCCCGAGCTCGGGGTGCGTTAATATGTCGACCTCTGGCGTCTCGCACGCCTTCCTGTTGACTTCCAGGTCCCCGCCGTTGACGAGAATGAGCTCGACTTTTTTCCTGGCTTTTTTCGCCAGTTTCGGGACGTTGTTGGGGTTCTCGGTCTCTATCTTGTAACCGAAAGCCACGTCTAGGCTCGTTTTTCCCAGCTTGCTTTTCAGTTTCCCGATTTCCTCGATAGACCTGCAAACGAAACAAACCCCTGTCCACCCAAGTTTCCCTAGGTTTGTGATCATTCCCTCGAGATCGACTTCCGGATGCACGTGGTATTCGTAGAAGTTCATTTTTAATTTTTATGCCGAGTTTATAAAAATATGTTTATACAGGTGCTGACATGCTGGATGAATTCAGGGGGCAGAGGGAAAGGATGGTGGTCGAGCTCGTGAAACAGGGCTATTTGAGGAGCGAAAAGATCATAAAGGTGTTCAACGAAACTCCCAGGCACCTTTTCGTCAGGGAAGAAGACAGGAATTTCGCCTACGCCGATTACCCCATGCCCATCCTCGCAGGCCAGACCATAAGCGCGCCCCACATGGTCGCTATCATGACCGAACTTTCGGAAACGAACCCGAAAGACAAGGTTCTCGAGATCGGAGCGGGTTCCGGCTACCAGGCCGCGATACTCTCGAAACTCGTGAAAAAGATTTATTCAATAGAGGTCGATCCTGAACTCGTCACCTTCGCTAAACAAAACCTCGGGAAGGCGAGAATAAAGAACGTGGAAGTCGTACACGGGGAAGGGAGCAAGGGTTACGAGAAGGCGAAACCATACGACAAGATAATCGTCACGTGCGCGACCCCGGAAATATTCGATTCCTGGACCTCCCAGCTTAAAATGAACGGGATCCTGCTCGCGCCCGTAGGCGGGGGGTTCTACCAGGAGCTGCTAAAGATAAGGAAAACTAAGAAAGGTCTGGAAAAAAAGAATCACGGGGGATGTGCGTTCGTCCCGCTGAGGCGCTAATTTTGATAAATTTTTAACGTACATGGGATATCTTTAGTGAAAATATCCCCGTCCAGTACGTTTAAAATAACTCCATTACCATTCTTCCTCATTTCTCTGAATCTCCCGAGAGAAGAAAATTTGCGGGTTTTAAGATCGTATTTCCAGACCACGCTTTCATCGTGATCCATCGGAGGGCAATGAATGCCTAAAATACTCGAACCATTAGAACCTATAGGTACGTATTCATTGGGTTTGGGTAAACTTATGGTTTTCCCCCCGATTGACGCATAATTGCATTTTTGACCCATTAACTCACCTTCATTTGATATGTACGTTAGTCGCTCTTAGGAGTGGAGAACACTTAGCTTTCTAATTTATTCCCTAGAATTTTTTTGTAAATTATGCCCGGGTCTTCTTCTGTGAGCCATTTATTTGGATCTTCTCCGTTAAAATCGTATGCCCAAGTAGTTTTGTTTTTTAAATTTGAAATTATCGGGTATCTTCTATTAGCTATGCTATACTCACCGATTAAAAGCCCATATTCGCCAATACTTCTCATTGGCCTTAAAGGTTCAATTTTTCCTTCCATGTTTAATATATGATTTAAGGGTTTATAAACGTTACTATTTAGTAGTAACAATAAGAAAAGAGCAAAAATAAAGAAAAATAAGGGATTTTATCCCTTACCCCTGCTGAAGGAGTTCGTTCTCTAGCTCTTCAAGGGTCATGCCTCCGATTGCTTCATCCATTTCCTGCTCCAGGGTTTGCAATGCCTGATCTTCGGCTTGTTCCTCTGTGAGCCCACCTGTTGGCTCCTGAACGCACCCGCTGATTACAATCGTTGCCACCAGAACAACCAATACTAATGCGCTTGTTAGTTTCATAGGCTATCACCTTTTTATTGTCCTCCTTGCTGTCCTGTCCCCAGTTCACCGGTCTGCTGCTGGAGTCTCTCCCTTACTGTTGCGAACCATCGCGGCACGTTTTGCAATACCTCAGGTCTCCTCTCCACGAACTTGTTGTACACTTCCCCGAGCCTTTCACATGCGTTATCTGTCGCGTTGTTTCTGCAAACTCCCATTATCTCTGCCCTGCAGTCCGCGTCCTCAAGGTTCAGTTTGCACTGAGCGAATCTCAAGGCTTTGCATCTGTTGTCGTCCGGGTACTGCTCGCAGAAGTTCTTTATCCTGTCCCTGCAGTTCCCGTCCGTGACGGGGTCGCATACTATCTGCCCCACTGCCTTCATTGCTGCCTTGCACTTTTCCGGGTTATTTTTACAGTATTCGAAAGTCTTCTCTGCCTTTTCCAGGGGTTTCACCAATCTGTGTGCCTGCAACACGTAAGCGTTGTAGGTTTCGCCGTTGAGCGTTAGCGTTCCTGCCCACACTTCCTTGTCGCCTTTCGGGTACGAATTCAATGACAAAGAACCTACTTGTGTGTCATTTGAATAAACGTTCGCTGTTACCGAGCCGTTCCCTATCACTACTTCTTTAAGCCTGTATTTGTCTTCACCGAAATGGAGGATCCCGACCTTTACCGTTGCCTCTTCGTCCGCAAGGCCTACTTTAATTCCTGCTACACCGATCCTGATCAGCTCGAAATCCATGGAATTATCCTGCGATACAGCCAAACCGTTACCGAAAGCTCCAAGTGTCTTGATTCTTGCGCGCACGTTCTGCTGTGCTCCGATTTGCTGTGCACTTACTGAAACCACCGTAACTCCTATGACAAGCAAAGCAATTGCCAATGCCAGTAACTTTTTCATCTCAAAACCTCCTTTTATATTAATTTATGAACTTTTCCTAATCTATAATTGAACGTTTCACCTACTAAAATATTACGTGAAACAATTTGAAACAATTATTTTTTGAAAAACAGCCTGTTTGTCCTTCCAATTCTCTCCTTTTCAAGCAGTCCCTTCCCCTCGAGCTTTTTGACAACCCTCGTCATCTTCGCCCGGGAGAAGCCGAATTCCTTCTCCAGTTTCTTCTGCATGCACACCTTTCGCTCGGAAAGTGATTTCAAAACCTTCCTCTCGTCTTCCGTGAACCCCCTGAGAAATTCGGTTTTCACTTTCTTCCTGTAGTGCATTACTAAATAAGCGGCCATACCAATAACCAACAGCACCATTACGATTAATATCCCCAGAGAATAGTCGCTATGCGTGTTGTAGAACTTGAAGGAAACCAGTATGTCTTCAGGATTTTCGAAACTCCATTTCAGGTATATCCTTTCGCCGTCCGTGAGAATTTCATAACCTTCCGGGTGAATTACATCCCTGTAGATTGCAAAACCTTTGGGCAGAAATGCGATTATGTTCATTTTTTCTGGACTTGGAGGTCGAAGTTCTGTTGAAAAGCTGTATATATGGTCCTTTGCGAATACGAGGTCATTTGCTTTAAAATTTATTCCGAGACTTTCCGTTCCCTCCGGGACAACAAACTTAACGTTGCGCTCGTTCCCTGATTTCTCAAGAACGTAGCCTATGTTTTCCCCGTCGCTGAATATCTTCAAATCGGATATTTCACCCAGAACCACGTAATTCAGCGTGCTGGTGTTCAGTTTTTCCGCGAAAACCATTGACACGTCTTCGCTAACATACCCGTTCGCGAGTATATCGAACGTTATGTTGTACTCGGAGATCTCGAGCGATACGGCGTTCTGGCTCAACAAAATAAATGCAAAAAACAAAATAAACAAAAATCTCTTCATGATTAAAGAATAAAGAAGAGGGTTAAATTATTTTTTACTCTTTAAGCCTGTTAATCTTATATAAAAATTCGTATGAATTTCATGAATTTTTTCATATTTATTTTTCTTGGACCCCAAATCTTTGTCATTTGCGAACGGGAGTAATTCTTCATATATACTCCTGTCTTCCAACCTGTAAAGTTTTGAAAAGGTACTAAGAAATTTTAATTTCCTTTTACTATGTTCTTCTCCATTATAGCTACCTATACCTCCCTCCTCCAGAGTTAATAGCACGTTTGATAACGCAACAATCAGATTATAACTTTTAGTTGATTCTTTGCCTATCATATGTTTCATGCTAGGAACGATACTTTTTCCTAATTCATGACCTGATTTTTTTGCTGATTGGAGAATCAATCTTATTGCCGTTCCGACATAATGATTGCCGTCTGCCCCCAACTCACTTAGATCCCCCTCATACGAATCGCTTTCTGGCTTAACTGATACGAACGGTTTTACTATATCTCTTCCCGCCTTCAGAATTTCAGGATTTATCTCCCCATTGAGACATTTTTCCAGTTCGTTTAGCCTATCTTCCAATTTTCTGACTAAAAGTTTCGATTCTTCCAATCCTTCTTTTCGAACGTGTTCTGACATCTAAAATAATTAAATTAAAATTTTAAAAGGTTTTTACTACTTTTTAGTATCATCTGTTGGTTTCTCTTCCGGCTTCTCCTCCGGTTTTTTCTCCTCTTTCTTCTCAGGCTCTGCCGGCTTTTCCTCTGATTTTACCTCTTCCTTGGGAGCTTCTTCTTTCTTTTCCTCTGCCTTCTCTTCCGTCTTCGCCTCTTCCGGTTTCTCCGGTTCTTTCTTCTCGGGTTCTGCTGGTTTAACCTCTTCGGGCTTTTTCTCTTCCGGTTTCTTTTCTTCCTTCGGCTTCTCCTCTTTGGGTTTTTCCTCCTTCTTGCCGAAAATCTGTTCCAGCTTCTTTTTTCCGTACTTCACGATCTTCGCGTTCACCTGGACGATTTCCTGCGAAATAACGTTCCCGCGGACGGATTTCCTCCTCCTTTCCCCCTTCCGCTTTGGATGGAAACCGGGTCCTCCCGTTAGCAAAACCCTTTTCCTCGCTGCCCCTTGTATGTTTGGTCTCATGGGGAACCCCTGCTTGTCCGAACCTCCTGTTATCTCTATTTCATATCCAGACAGACCGAGAAAATCTCCCTTTACCCTGTCCCCGATCTTCCTGTTGAGCAGACCGGATTCCTTCTGGGAAACCTCTTTTTGATAAGTCTTCTTTGTTTTGGGGTCAGAAACTACCAACTTAAACATCTTTCCACCTCCTCAGTCCGGCTCAAGCCTTTCCGAGTTAACCTTTAATTGTAGGGTAATATTTAAATAATTTTATTAAGTTACACCCCTAATTAACGTTATGACCACGATTCTCACCCCTTTAATCCTCGCCACGCAGGCCTTTATAGAGGCCTACGGGCTCATAGGGACTTTTATCATAGCGGTCTTCGAATCCTTCATCTTCCCTGTCCCCACCGCTTTCTTCGTTGCTCCGGCGACCGCTTTAGGGGCGGATCCCTTCTGGGTCGCCGTTGTCGCCATCGTAGGATCTCTCATGGGGGCGGTTATAGGTTATTACTTGGGCTATTACCTTGGGAAGCCCGTGTTCATAAAGCTCTTCAAGCAGAAGAACCTGGACAAGGTGGACAGGTGGTATCAGAAATGGGGCGAATGGATAGTTTTGATAGCGGCTGCGGGCCCGATCCCCTTCAAGATCGTTACCTGGTGTTCAGGCATGTTTGAACTTAACTTCAAGAAGTACATGGTTTTCTGCGCGATAGGCCGGACCTTCCAGTTCTTCGTGGCCGCTTATATTGGTAATCTGGTCGGTCCCTGGGTTCTTGGCGTGTTCTTATGATTCAACCAACTCGTATTTTATTTCATTTTCTTTAGGTTCGTAAGTCAACTTAACTACTTCCTCGTCTATCCTCACTTTTACCGATTTCCCCAGTTTTTCTGATCTGTTTGCGTAAAAAGACCCGTGTTCATGTGAAAAATGAAGACTTCTTGATTTGAAATCCCCGTCTATTTCCGCTTCCATTTGAATCGGTTTTCCATTACGGTGACTTTTCATGTACTGGGAAATCTGATATGCCAAAACCTTAAACGGGTCTAATCTTTTCAAGTATACCAATAGTTTTGACATGATTGACTTTATTGGCTAATCTTTATAAATTTCACCACTATTAAAAAATAAAATGGATGAGAAAATAAGCGAGGGGAGGAGAAAATTAATTCTTTGGGGACCAGTTGCTTTAGCGTCACTCTCCTTTAAGGATATGGTTGGCCCATTCAATGAGGAGCCTAATTTCGAAAAAAAGGCCGTAGAATACTTCAAGGAAAATCACGGTGAGAAAGCCGGTAAACTGGCTTCGATCGCCTTTGATTGTTATGATAAATACGGGAAAAATGCTGAATATCCTTACGATCCTGTTCTTTTTCTTTCCCAGATAAGGCAGGAATCTAATTTTGGTAATCCGAAACTGCTCATATCCCCCGTAGGAGCTGTGGGTTCCACACAGGTCATGCCCGATACCGCTGAAAGAGAACCGTTCAACCTCAAAGTCGTGTACAACCCGCCCTACTACAAAGAGGTCAGAAAAATCCACAGAAAACATTCATATCCCCTGAGAAGATCATTCTATAAATTGCTGGAAGGGATCCAAAAAATAACGGAAAATACGGAATTTGAGACAATTTATAGAGAATTTGAGGGGCACAGGAACAAGTGGGGTTTTATTGATACAGAAGAAATGCCACAGGATACTAGGAAATGGTACGAACGGGATTTAGAAAAGGCCAGGGAAGAGTTCTCTAGAAAAATGGGAAGGGAGTTCTCTGACAAGGGTTTCGATTACTTGTTTAATCTGCACCAGTATAATGAATTTGATGAAAAACTCGATGAAGTTTACACCTTCTATGAAGATAATCTCGGGTCAATGATTTTCCAGGACTACACGGAAGGGTATGTCAGTAAAATGAGAAACAATCTGGGGAAAAAACTTAAACCGCTTGAGTTAAAGCCCGAAGAAACACTTCTGGAATCAGATCACAGGGCATGCGATAAACTGGTTCTGCCTGGATCCTACAGGGAGATGCAGAGATTGATGAAGAAATTCGAAGGTAATCCTTTGCTCGCCGTGGCTGCATACAATGCGGGTGAAAACAGGATCAGGAACAGGAGCATACCATACATAACTCAAACGGTGAAGTATGTTTCACTGACATTCGACAATTACACCACCTTCCGCAACGATCTTGGTCTCTCTGTTTTCGGTTCATCTGATCATATATAATTTTTTAAAAACAAATCTAATAAGAAAGCTATGAACCTTGAAACTTACGATCTGTTTTCGAGGCAGATACCGTTCCTCGGGATGAAGAGGCAGGAGATCCTATCGAAAAAGAAAGTGGTAGTTGTGGGGGCGGGGGGACTGGGATCCTTGGTGAGTTCCTTGCTCGTCAGGGCGGGTATAGGTTTTGTGAGAATAATAGACCGCGATTTAGTCGAGGAATCGAACCTCCACAGGATGGTTTTGTTCGAGAGGAAGGACATAGGGAAGTCGAAAGCTTTCGTGCTGAAGGAAAAACTAAACGATATAAACCCCGAGTGCAGGGTCCAGGACATGACAGAAAACCTGAACAATAGCAACAAGATAAAACTTCTGGCGGGTTTCGATGTGGTTGTCGACTGCACGGACAACATGGATTCCCGGTACGTGATAAACAAGTTCTGCGTGAAGAGCGAAAAACCCTGGGTTTACGGCAGTGCTATCAGGGACGAAGGCTTATCCTCAACATTCGCCCCTTCAGGGAAACCGTGTTTCTCCTGTTTGTACCCGAGAAAACCAAAACCGGGTTCAATCCCGGTGTGCAACGTTGAGGGGGTGATCTCCCCCATAATCGGTATGATCGCCTCCTGGGAAACGATGGAAGTCATTAAAATTCTAACCGGCCTGTCCGAACCCAATTATTCGAAACTGTTAAGGATCACGCTTAAAAAACCAAAGTTCGAGTTTCTGAATATAATGGCAAGGAAGGACTGCGAGGTGTGCGGATGAGAAACGTGATAATCATAAAATACGGGGAGCTCTGGCTGAAATCGGAACCAGTCCGGAGAAGATTCATCAAACAGCTGGCGGAGAATATAAGAAGAATGCTAAAAGCGAAAAAAATAGTTTTCAAGCTCGAGAAAACAAGGGACATGCTGATCCTGGAAACGAAGAGCGAGAAAGCGGCTGAAGTCCTGAAAAGGGTTTTCGGAATCTCCTGGTTCGCGAAGGCAAAGGAAACGAAACCCGAAATGAGATACATAGAAAAGGTCGTAGTCAAGATCGGGAAAAGTATAAAACCAGACCAAACCTTCGCTGTCCGGGCGAGCAGGAGCGACAAATCCTTCCATCTCTCTAGCATGAATTTGGAGAACAGGTTAGGCAGCAAGATAAAGAGGAAAGTTAACCTCTCGAACCCGGATGTCACAATTTTCGTAGAGGTTAAGATTTCGAAATCTTACGTTTATCCCGAGAAGATTAGGGGTTTGGGAGGCTTGCCTTACGGCGTGAGCGGGAGTGTCCTGTCGCTCATTTCAGGAGGTATCGATTCCCCTGTCGCGAGCTGGATGCTGATGAAGAGGGGATGCTCTGTCGATTTCATTCATTTTTGCACTGATAACGAGGGAATGAGGAAGGTTAAGAAAATAATAGAAAAGCTCGGTCAGTATTCACCCCAGAACCTGTATTTACATGTGGTCCCCTTCAGGGAAATGCTCGAGGGGATTTCAAAGTACTGCGAACAGCGAATGACGTGCGTTCTGTGCAAGAGGCTCATGTACAAGACATCTGAAAAGTTCGCTGAGAGGGTGAAGGCGAAAGCCCTTGTAACAGGGGAGAACCTCGCGCAGGTCGCTTCGCAAACCCTGGATAACCTCCTCGCAAACTCCGAAGTGGTTGCCATCCCCCTTCTGCGGCCACTTATCGGGATGGATAAGGAGGAGGCAATATCGCTCGCGAAAAAGATAGGGACGTACGGTATTTCGATAAGGGATTCGGAAGCGTGCAGATTCGTCCCTGAGAAGCCCGCCACCAAGGCGAGATCGGATATGATCATGAAAGAGGAAAAGAGGATAAAGAACCTTGATAAATTAATCAAGAAGTCGATTGAAAATTCAGAGAGTGTGGTGGTTTAGTGTACTACACGTTCAAGATATGCAGATCCGAGGGATTCGAGGTTATCCCAAAGGGGAACATCAATCTGGACCTTTTTAAGCTCGCTGAAAAATTCGAAAAGGTGAAAGTGAAGACGAAGGTGATACTCGTTGTCGAGGTTGATGGGGTCAGAACAAGCATTTACCCTTCCGGAAAAATTCTGCTTCGTGACTGCGATGAGGACAAGGCTCAGGAAATCGCCGCGAAACTTTACAACATGATCAAAAGTGGGGTGACGAAATGAAGAGTTCGCTTTTCATCGGAAGGTTCCAGCCTTTCCACAACGGGCATTTGAAAGTGATAAAGGACATACTGGGAGAGAACGAAAAAATAACGATAGTGGTATGCGGACCGGAAAAACCCAATGAAAAGAACCCGTTTTCCTTCGGGGAAAGGGAAGAGATGTTAAAGAAGGTTTTCGATAACGAGGGAGTTCGCTACGAAATACGTAAAATCCCTGACGTGAACGATGACGGTGAGTGGAACGAGGAGATCAAAAAGCTCGGAGAATTCGACGTCGCTTATTCCCGGAACCCCTGGACGATCCAGTGTCTGAAAAGGATCGGAATCCCCGTTA
>JAGMCY010000032.1 GCA_023128965.1 Candidatus Aenigmatarchaeota archaeon
GCTGAAAGCGGAGGAAGCGAGCTTCCTTCTCTACAGGCAAGGAGCGAATGTTTACAGGGTTTCAACCATCCTCTCTTCAGGCATCCTGGGCCTGGAGGACAACAGGAAGCTTGTCCCGACCAAGTGGTCGATCACCGCAACAGATGACCTGATCTTCAGAAAGCTCGTTTCAAAGGTGAGAGAATGCGAGCAAATAAATGAGTATCTTGTTTTCTCGAGCGAATACCTTGACAACCATTTCGAGTTTTTGCTAATGCCCGGTAACTGGGAGTTTGAAAATTTCGAGGCATGGTCTCCTGGATCAACATGGTCGTTCAATTTGAAAAAGACAGAAATCCTTGAAGAATATGAACCCTTCCAGGGAAGGAAGGCCTACGCGAACCTCCAGGCAGGGGGATACTACGCGAGCAGGCTCGCCGTGATCGAATACCTTCACCGAATAAAGAGGCAGGCGAGAGTGATAGGATTCAGGGAGATACATGAAGGCTACACAATTCCGTTAGGTGTCTGGTTGGTTCGGGAGACAGCGAGGAAAGCCTTCCTTTCGAAACCTTTGAAATTCCATTCGCTCAGCGAGGCCTTGAAACACATAGACTCCCGTTTGAAAACGAATGTCAACGAATACGTCAAGAAAAGCGTCATACCAAGACAGAGAAGACTGGAAGATTTCAAGTCTTTTTAACCCTTCCCCTAAATAATTATCTATGCCCCAAGAAAAAATGAAGAGGGTTCTGGAATTCCTCAAGAAGAGATACGGCAAGAAGATAGAGGAGCGAATGGACAGGAACCCGGACCTTTTCGAACTCCTTGTCACCACTGTCCTCTCCCAGAGGACAAGGGACGAAAATACGTCGCTCGCTAGCGAACGCCTGTTCTCGGTGGTGTCGAGCCCTGAGGGGATCCTTAGGCTCGATGACAAGGAACTTGAAGAGCTGATAAAACCTTCCGGGACGTTCAGGCAGAAAGCGAAGAGGATAAAGGAGATGTCGAGGATTTTGATAAGGGATTACAGGGATTCTTTCCCGAGAAAACGTTCGGAACTGCTAACCCTCCCCGGGGTCGGTTTTAAAACAGCTGATGTCGTCCTTTCGTATGGTTTTGGAGAACCCGTAATAGCTGTTGATGTTCACGTAGAAGTATGTTCGAAAAGGCTGGGGTTCGTTAGGAAAGAGGCGGAATACGAGGAGATACGCGCTTCACTGGAGAAATTCGTCAGCGAAGAGGAAAGGTTCCTCATCAACCTGGGTTTCGTTAATTTTGGAAGGGAGACATGCAGAACTCGAAATCCAAAATGTGAAGAATGCAAACTTAACGACATATGCGATTTCTACCTTTCCAATAAAAAATCGGTGTGAACATGATTTCTTACTTTGGGAATACGGAGTTGCGTTACCCTTTCACGAAATCTCTGACCTTCCGTATCATAATAGCGAACTTCGTTGTCTGGATTATTCAATTGCTTGCATATCCCTCGTTTGACTTTTTGTTTTCCCTGAAACCGAGTTTAGCCCTGTCCGGGCACGTATACCAGTTCTTCACGTACATGTTCCTCCACGCGAGCTACGTCGAAACAACACAAGGCGTGATGATATACCCTCTCCACATAGGAATAAACATGCTGCTCTTCGCGATATTCGGCTTCCCCTTGGAGCAGACTATTGGAAAGCGAAAGTTCATGATAGTTTACATAGTTTCAGGTATCGGGTCCGCAGTCTTCTATCTCCTGATGATGACGGGGTTAATGGGGCTTTTTGACGTTAGATTGATAGGGGCTTCGGGAGCGGTGTTTGGCATTCTCGCCGCATACGCTTTCAAATACCCTAAAACTTGGGTTTATTTTTTCGGCCTCGTTCCCATGCCTGCCGCTGTTATGATAGTTTTCTTCCTAGTAGAGGAGACCTTCTTCGGGATCATGGGCCTCGAACCAGGAATCGCTAATTTCGGTCACGTGGGAGGGATAATAACGGGTCTCCTGATCATGGCTTTTTGGAAGCTCAGGGAAAGGGAAGGGAAGGAGTTCAGGGACTGGGACTACATCTGGGAATAACCATTCTACTCAAAAACGTTAACCTACCCAAAAATGTTATAAACTAAAATTCGTTCTTTGCCGAATATAATTTATTTAAATAAGCTGTTTTCAATACTACATTACCATGAAGAGGATAATTCCCGCTGCCAAGACCGAGAAGGTCACGTACGCTATACGCGATGTTGTCGTGGAGGCGAATAAGCTCAAAGCGAAAGGGCACAAAATTCTTCACCTGAACATAGGAGACCCGAACAAATACGATTTCGTCACACCTCCGCATATCATAGAGGCCGCACACAAGGCGATGCTAGCGAATTTGAACGGCTATGCTGATTCTGCAGGCGAGGATGAGGCAAGGGAAGCCGTCGCTAAGGAAGCGGAGAGAACGGGCATAAACATCGCTAAAGAAAACGTTCTGATAACAGCGGGCGTGGGCGAGGGGATAGAACTCGCGATGAATTCCCTTTTAAATCCCGGAGAGAACGTTCTGACCCCGGTACCTGGATATCCAGTGTACACCGCGATTGTCCACAAGATAGGAGCAACCCTCAACCACTACCTGACTTCCGAAGAAAACGGGTGGCAGCCCGATTTGGATGACATGCGGAAGAGAATAAACGAAAAAACAAAGGGGATAATAATAATAAACCCGAACAACCCGACAGGCTCTTTATATTCCAGACAAACCTTGGAGGAGATAATAGACCTCGCGAACGAGCATGACCTCGTGATATTTTCCGATGAGATTTACAACAAGAT
>JAGMCY010000033.1 GCA_023128965.1 Candidatus Aenigmatarchaeota archaeon
ATTCCTAACAAAAGAAAAATACGAATTCGGGGACTTCGGAACGAATTCGAGCGAGTCCGTGGATTACCCAGATTTCGCTAAAAGGGTTTCCGAAGCCGTTCTCGGGGGGCATGAATTCGGAATCCTGATATGCAGTAGCGGGATAGGGATGAGCATGTCAGCGAACAAGTTCCCGGGGATTCGGGCGGCCTTCTGCGTGAGTCCCGAACTCGCGAAAGCCAGCAGGGAACACAACAATGCGAACGTCCTGACTTTAGGGGCGAGGTTCACGGACGAAAACATCGCTAAAAAAATAGTCAAGACATTCCTCGAAACGGAGTTCACGGATGAGGAAAGACATATGAGAAGGATAAAGAAGATGAGCGCACTCGAGTCTGTTTTTCAGGCAAGGAAGTGAAACTTTTAAATAATATGATTAAATATTACCTTGTATGAAAGAGAGGATAACGTTCACAATCGACGAGAAAATTCTTGAAAAGGTTGACAAGCTGATAGACGGTCTCAGTATACGCAACAGGTCGCACGCCATCGAGCTCATCCTTTCCAAATACATGAATTTCAGGGAGCTTAAGACAGCGTTCATTCTCTCCGGAGGCAAGGGTACTCGCCTGCGGCCGATAACATATGAGATCCCCAAGGCGCTGGTCCCTGTTCACGGGAAACCCCTGATAGAGCACCTCTTCGATCTCCTGAAGAAATACGGCGTGAATGACGTGGTGCTCTCGGTAGGTTACATGAAGGATAAGGTAATAAGCAAAAAGGACGAATGGTCGAGGCTCGGCCTGAACATATCATTCGTTGAGGAACAAAAAGCGCTGGGGACTGGCGGACCCCTGAGGCTCGCGAAGGACAAACTAACGAAGACGTTCATAGTTTCAAACGGCGACGAGCTGAAGAACATAAACATAATGGAGATGTACGAAGCGCACAAGAAAAACCGAGCGTTAGTAACAATCGCTCTCACCACAGTTAACGATCCCAGCCAGTACGGCGTCGCGAGGCTGGAGGGAAACCGAATCGTGGAATTTGTCGAGAAACCCAAGAAAGATAAAGCCCCCTCGAATCTGATAAACGCCGGTTTCTACATTTTAGAACCCGAAGTCACGGAGATGATCCCGGAGGGGAAATGCTCCCTTGAAAAACAGATATTCCCGAAGTTGGCGAAAATGGGAAGGCTTTTCGGTTTCCCATTCTCCGGACAGTGGTTCGACACAGGAAATCTCGATAGGTACGAACGAGCCCTCAAGGAGTGGAAAGGGATCAAATCGGAGTAGCACGGAAACTATTTAAACCAATATCGTAATATATACGAATACCACGTGATAGTATGGCATTGAGACCAGCGAGGTGTTATAGAAGGCTGGAAAGACCCAACACGAGGATATCCAAGAGGAAACCCAGGAGGAGTTACGTGAAGGGCGTTCCGGCTTTGAAGATCCACAGGTTCGAGACAGGGAAACCAAAACCCCACTTCACCCTCAGGATGTTTTTAGTTTCGAAAAACCCGGTCCAGATAAGGCACAATGCCCTTGAAGCTGGAAGGGTGGCCCTTTCCAAATCACTTGCCAAATTAGTAGGCGAGGATACTTATTTCCTGAAGGTTCTGATTTATCCGCATCACGTGCTCAGGGAAAACCCCCTGGCAACAGGGGCTGGGGCGGACCGGTTCCAGACCGGGATGAGGAAGTCATTCGGGAGACCTGTAAGCGCTGCTGCCAGGGTCAGGAGCGGTCAAAGGATAATCGAGATAAGGATCCCCCCGGGGCAGGAGAATTCAGGTAAAAAAGCGCTCAAGATCGCTTCTTCCAAGATGCCTACCGCATGTTCTATCGAGATAGATAGGCATAGATAGAGATAAAAATAAAAATAAAGAAAAAGGAACTTACATCTGTTTCTAATTCAGTTTACTTTAACAAGCCAGCAAACACTGCCCAAAGTACACCAATCAGCAGGAAGAGCCACCCAAGGAACTCGAAGAGGTAGACACCCCAAATATATGATGCTCCTGCCAAATTCACCATAAAGTCCGCGGTGAATCCTATTGATAGCAAAAAGAAAATCCCTGCAGCCACTATAAAGTTAAACTGTTTCTCTGCCTTCACTCGGATTTTTGCGTACTCTGCGAATACTGGTGTAAGCAGTGTTGCCACGACAAACCACACATCTACCATGTTTACACACCTAATTAGATATTTGCTACCGACCCCAATATAAATGTATATACGTTGATTGACGAAAATACGCTAGAAATATACCTCTATGCCCGCTGCAATCAGGATGAAGAACACGCCCAGCAATAAAATCTTGAGGGAATCAATGAATATTATCTTCAATATATTCGTGCTTCTGCAGCGAAGTATGGCGGCTGAGATCAGACCGCCTGCCAAACCTGCGCACAGGTAACCAACGATTTCTGGGATCCCGTGAGGGAGGAATGACAACGTAACGAGGGGTATTTCGAAAACGGATTTCGATAGCTCCCCTATCGCGGTCCCGAGTATCGAGGCGTTCCAGACTATTATGAACACCGCGCCTGCCCCGAACAGGAGTGAGAAGATAAAGGCGAAAATCATGACCTCCAGATTGTTCGTGAATATCGCGAGGAACGAGGGGAAACTCCCCTTGGTCATAATCCCTGTAACGTCTCCCGACACAGACGTGCGAATCTCAATTATCTTGGCGATCTGGACCTGAAAGAAATCCGTGGGCAGTACGAATGACCATATGGAGAACGCGACGGTAACGCCCAGGAAATAAAACAGGAACATCAGCAGATCCTTCTCATGCCTTCTGAAAAAACCCTGATGATAATGCTTTTTGCAAGCCTCTTCCTCGATCTCCTCCTCCTTCTTTATCACGGTGGTCAGGAAATAAACAGAAGGGATTATCGTGAAGATGACGGCGAATATCCCTGTCAGGTTGAACGAGACGCCAGAAATCTGGACCCTGTAGAACAGCTGGGTGGCGAAGAGGATTCCGACGGTGGCGATCATGAGCGCCCACACGAACGTGAGGTAGGGGGATTTCTCAACCTCCCTGAAGCTGAGGATTGATTCCAGCATATTTATAATATGTGTGCTGCCCTTTTAATTTTTGATTGTTTTTAAGAGGGAAATACAAATTATGAATATGAAATTCGGTTCGATCAAATCAAAAATTTCCGAAAAGCTGAAAAAGTTGGCACTCAAGAAAAGGCTTCCCAAGAAAACAGTCATAAAACCCAGGGTCGAGAAACAGGTGATAAGGGATGTTTTAAGGGAAATTTCATCCACAAAGATGAAGGAGCGGAGGTTCGCCATACTCGGGATAGGTAACGATCTTAAAGGGGACGACGGGATAGGATGGTATGTTGTGGACAAGCTGAGAAAAGAATTAAAGAAAGATGAGAATCTCCTGCTCGTGAAGACCTCTGTCCCTGAG
>JAGMCY010000034.1 GCA_023128965.1 Candidatus Aenigmatarchaeota archaeon
AGATAGTAAGATACGTATTGCTTTATCTGGTTCCAGCCGTTTTCTTGGTCAGCGTTGTAAATGTCCGCAAGCGTGCAAGGGTTAGAAGCGGTGCAGTGCGTGCCGTTACCAACTATGGTTATCGTGTCGGTTACCGGGTCGTAACTTATCGTCTTTAGCGAAGGAGTCGGTGGGCAAACAACCTCCAAAACAAAAAACTCGAAATCCTTGCTTTCATCCGCCTTCGCAACCACGTTGAAAACGAAATCCCCGCACTCATCACCTGCTTTCAACTCCCATGAGAAAGATACGGAATCGTTTTCCAGAAGGTAAGGGATTTTTTGGGACTTTTTATTAGCTTTGAAACCAAGTGGCGTTTCGAGCTCAACACTCACGTTATTTGAAACGCCGTGGAGCGAAGTTACCTCAACCTCAACCTCGAATTCCTCCGAGAGGTTAACGTATTCCGGGTAGCGTACGTCCTTTATCCTTATCTCAGGCGGTATGACCGTCACATTGGTTTGGTTAACTGGTTCAGTCACGTTTTCCGTTACGTTAGGTGGCTCAATGGATGTTTTATTTGTGATATTAGAGACAAGCTCGTCTAACGTGTTTTCGCTAATGTTAAAGGTTACACCCTCGTTATTCGCTGTTATGTAGCCTTCGAGGGGGATGGAAACATTTTCTGTCAGGTTTGTCGCATTCTGCGCCGTTATTACCACGGCAGGGACCAGTATAAGAAAAAGAACCACCGCGATTAACTGAATCTGACCTATGTTCGATTTCATGTTGCGGTTGTTCAACCGCTTCATTATCTCCTTTTCCTTCCTTTTCGTGATTCCGTCTTTAATGTAACACAACCTCGCGGGTCCTATCTCCCTTTCATATATGATGTCCGCCCCTCTCAGTTCATAGAGATATTTCGTGACGGTGTGCCTGTGGAGTTTTGTCAATTCAGAAATAACGGTTATAGTCAAGCCTTCAGGATGTTTCCTCAGAACTTCTATTATCAGTTCCCTGGGAGACCCCCCATTCATAGAAAACTGGACCCCAACCCTTATAACAAGTCATGTACATTAATGTACAACAGTATTGATATACATAACTGTCGAAGTATATATACCGTAATTTATTAACGGTTACAGAAAGGTTTAAATTGTCGACCGACAATAAAATAGTATGCTCAGGTTTCTCAGGGACAGGAAGGTCGGGAAAGGGAAGAAAGATTACCTTTCTGAGTTATCAAAAATCGCTAGAGATGAACGCGAAAGAATTCTGAAAGACAGGATCAGAGAAATCGTAACAGAGGAGCTGGTAAATTGCGGGATTAACAAACGAATTGACGATATTTCGAAATACACAAAATCCCTCGATAAAAAAATAGAAGGTCTGAAATCTTCGCTCGTTCCTTTGAGTCGGTCGAAAGACGACAGTATAAGAAAGATAAAGATGAAGAGGATGATAATAGAACTTCTGAACAAACACAAGCGGTTGACGGCTTCTGATATGAGTGTTAAGCTTGACCTATCGAGGACTAGGTGCAGCGAATACCTGACAGAACTCGAGAGGTCGGGTGTCGCAAACGGGATCGTTATTTCGAGGCAGAAGTTTTACGAGCTTAACAATCAGTGATTTTTCAGCTTGCCATTCAAAACAGAGATTTTTCTTTTGACCACCGAAATACTTTTATTATACCTACTCACCGAGATATCATAATCCATTTTGCTTACCGAGCCTTTTTCAAAATACCTTCTCTGGACCGCAGCAAGCGATTTCTTTATATTCTCCATCTCCCCTTCAAGACTTTCTAATTCCCCTTTCAGATGTTTTATATCAACCTTATCTTTAATCTTCAATCCGGCAATCAGGATTAACAAAATCAATATTATAAACACCCACAGATAATCGAGAACAACCGATACAACATCAACCCCGCTTGTTTGAATCCTTTTCAAAGATTCTTCAGCTTCCAGCTCATCAAGCTCATTCAAAGCATCTCTCATAAAATTTTCCGCATCCAGATAATTATCAACGTTGAATTCCGAAAGTCCTGAACTGAAAGTAACGTAAACATAGGATGTGTCATATCCTTTTGATGACAGCTCATATATCTTCGATTCCACCTGATTTATCAGTTCATCAACCTCTATCGCCTTTTCCTTTATCTCAAGAACCTTTTTGGCGAGCGATTCAGACGCCTCATAATAACCCTGGTCGAAAAGATTTTTGGCCTCGTTCAGCGTGTCATTCGCATACGCCACCCCCAAACCCATTCCCAGCATCTCATTTATCGTTCCCTCGGCTCTTTCTATCGCGAGCAGAGCGTCCTCGCTCATATCGGCCTTCGCTGTGCCTACAAACAAGAGCAACACGCATACCAACAGGATATTCTTATACATTCCTTTCACTCCCCACCATATCGATCATTTTCTCTATCTCTATCATTTCATTTTTCAGACTCCCGATAAGGTTGTCGTAATACCTCTTTCCTATATTCCCCAGCTCAAAGTAGTCTTTCTGCAATTCCTTTATCCTCCTTTCCACCCTTTCTCCCTCCTCTTTGAGTTTTTCAATGGCCTTCGAAACCCTGAGCATCCCCACTAGTTTAGTTATAAGATCGATCCTCCTCTCCCCCATGCCTGCAACGTATTCCTCATAATTTCCCATCATATTCTGGTATTCTTCTAACCCTATTTTTCTTTCAAGGAAGTGCTCTTCCTGCAGTTTTATAATGAGATTCATTATGGTTTTCTCGTCCTCGACCAGGGAATCAAGACCCCTCTTTATGGATTTTATTATAAATCTCCTCCTCATCATCACCGCCCCTGCACCGGATACGATTAAAACCGGCAAGATCAGCCACCAGTAATTGTATATTAAAATCCATAAGCCCGCGTTTGCAATTTCCATGTTATACACGAGTAATGCATTGCTCATTCTCTCCTCCGCTCTTTCGTAATCACCTCTCTGGAAGGCGGATTTCGCAAGGAAGAGCATTTTCTCCGTTTCCGGCAGGTTAACATTCTGTTGTTTAAAGTTCCCGATATTATTGCCCATTTCCTCCATCTGCCCGTTTAATTCCAGAGCAAGGTCCTTTATCTCTATAACCTCTTCTGACAGTTCCTTGACCCTGTCATAATTCCCTTTCTCTAACGCTTCTTCTATCTCCTCCAGCATTTCACTCATTCCCTTCGTTTCAAATCCTGACTTGTTAATTTCCTCAAGAGCTTCTTTCGCATCTTCAAAATATTCCAGGGTCTCGTTCTCCACGAACTTCTGCGTCACAAGCAACATCCCACCAGTCTTTTCGGAACTTGTCGTTTTCCCCGCTTCGATAAATTCGCCTTTGACCGTGACGCTCAGGTCATATTCCTTATACACGACGTAAACCGGGGCCTTGATCTCAACTTCAAAATACCTCATTTCATCATATCCTATCCCGGTCAGATAAGAAGGAGTTATGCTGACAAAAGTCTGCGGGTAACCTGATAACGAAAGATAAACGTTATCAAGCCTTGTGCCAATGACAGGGTTTTTAACCCCGACCTTAAAGGTTTTCGAATCACCACGGTTTATATCCAGTCTTGAAGGGATATCCAAAACCATGGTGTAATCCTTTGTCAACGAGGGATACACCGTGGCCGGCCCCCCGGTTCCCCCACTGGGCGGGGAGCAATCATCATCCGTGACATACGAGCAGCCTGTCCCGCAAACGCTATCGGTATTGCTGCACTCCACTCCGATGAGAGCGGAAGCAGAACCGTTAACGCTTTCGTTGCAACTCACGTTAACGTATATTATCTTTGTTCCGGGACTCGCGGTATTCGGATTTACATACACGGTTATGTTGGTCCAGTAAGTTGACTGGGAACCCAGCGTGCTCACGTTGTTGCTTATGTTTCCAGCAGCCACACTCCAGCCGGACGGGAATGTCCAGTTAAGCCACGTGATTGTTGAGGTTTCGTTCCCTATGTTCTTGACTTTGGCAGTCAGATTGAATGTCTGGCTCTGACTGACTGTGGTCGGCGGAGAAACGACCTCAACGTTGAAATACGGACCGCCTGTATAGGAATTTAAGGTTGTATTCACAATTGCTGAAGCAGGGGATGGGGTTTGGCTGGAGTGAGAAGCTGTTATTGTCATTATCATTTCCCTTTCCTCATCAGAACTGGCAAACTGTGCAGTGATATTAACATCTGTTGCATTTTTTTCGCCTAAAATGAATGAGGATGTTTCGCTTCCGTTGTAATAGACAGGCCAGGGCCAATCATCTGAAAAAGAGAAGTTCAATGCATCATCTCCTGTGTTGTTTATAGTTAAAATTCCAGTCTGATTAACTGTTCCTATAAATCCTAAAACTGTTCCAAAGTCTGCTGGACTTCTAGTCCACGTGTAATCCCACTCAGCTGTTATGTTATATTCGCTAGAATAGTCTGAGTGATTCAGCGTATCATTGGACCAAATCCTGTAAAGATAGTTTCCCCCACTTCCATCTATCGTGATGCTGGCGTTTTCGTAAAGTCCTGTTGAATTGTTATAATCCATCATGCTGTTGTTCCATTCCCCTGTCTCCTTCCATTGGAACACAACGAAACTCACATTAGACGGGTCGGTGACGTTCGCTGTCACATTTATCGTCACGCCAGGATCAACATCATCTTCCGAACCAGGAGAAAGGGTTATCGAATTCACAGAGGGCGGGGTTTGCAAATCGATATAGAACGTGTAATTACTTGACGACCAGTTACTGGTTTCATTGTCGTATGCGAAGCAGTTCCATGAATACGTCCCGTCTTCCAGAGAACTAATGTTCCATTCAGCGCCGGTTACGTTCTCGAAATTCGAATTGAAATGTTCACTCACTTCTTCGGCACTAAGTACCTTGTTATATAATATAAGTTCGTCTATGCTCCCGTTAAAGGGACCTTCAGGACCCCAGTCTGTTGTTTTACCTCCAATTTCAAAATCCTCCTCATTGGCATACATGTTCTGGGGACCAGTAACATTATCATCAAGACTTCCGTTGATGTAAATTCTTGCCTCAGAAGAATTCCATGTTGCAACGACATGATACCATTCGTTATAGTTAATGTCGCTCGACATTACTTCTATGCTTGAATCCTCCAACCAAAGATATACCCTGACTCCGGAACCCAGATAAATTGCATAGGGGAAACCCACGTTCCAAGAGTTACCCTTCATTAATACCCTGTCTTTTATTCCGCCTATATTATACACCTTAAGCCAAAACTCTATGCTTCCCTCC
>JAGMCY010000035.1 GCA_023128965.1 Candidatus Aenigmatarchaeota archaeon
GGGGTTTTCGAATAAATCGCCGTCACGTTCAGGTCATAACCTTTCTGAAGCGCGAGGCTCGGGGCGGTGAAATTGACATACCACAGACCATCGGATGAATTGTAGCTCACGTTTGTTATGCTGATGTAAACCAGATCAGTGCTGTTGGAAAGCGAAAGGTTAAAGGTCATGTTCTCGTTCACGCTCGAAGTCCCGTACGTTACGTTGATTTTCGCTTCTACCTCATCGTTCGGGGAGACGTTGAGTTTCGGGCTTGCTTCAGTCGGGGAGATTATGTCCACGAAGTACGGATGGACTGTAAGATTTAGCAGGGTTTCGCGATATTCCATTAAAATTGAGTTATACGTCGACAGCTTGCCCGTGTAATTGACAAAGGAATAAACAACAGGTGCGCTGTAGTTGATGTATATGTAGTCCGTTTCCCCGACATCGAGCCCGAACTGGTCTGGGCTGTATGTCACGTAGTTTTGTAAATACCATTCAAGCGGTATTACAACCAAATCCACAAAAACATTTCCGTTATTCCTAACCGTTATGGTCCCGAAGTATCCCTGCGTTCCCTGTATGACTTCCATTGTGATGTTGTTCGGGTCTTGTGCCCATGAGATGTTCTCGGGGATGTTGATGTATATGTATGCAGAATCCGAAGTGTAATCACCGTTTGCGTTAATCGTTCCGTTGTAAATCCCTGCTGGGTATTCCAAGGGGACTGAAATACTTATGTTAACTAATACGGTCTGATTCGCCTGGAGGACGGATATATTGGACGGGTAGAACGGGGACGGGGAAGTGAAGTTATCGCAGACCTCCCCCGACTGGCAGGAGAAGGTTACGTTCGTAACGTTCACGTTACCTGTTGAAGTCACGTTGAACGTCACGTTTTTGGTCATCCCTTCCGATATCACCTCCTCGTTTATTTCAGGTATCCTGTCCTGGAGATCCAGGACAGAGTTCGCTGTTACATTCACGAGTATGGACGTCGTGTTCGTCCCGTTATACGAGGTGTTGAGATTTGTCCAGTTTGCAGTGAAGTTTACATAGTATTCTCCAAGAAGCGTGAAAGGCGGAACCGAGATTATGGTTGAATTTGACGATATGTTATTCTTGTAAAGCGTTCCGAATGAGAAGTTCTCTGGCGTGGCGAACCAGTTTTCTGGGTATGATATGTTCAAAGTCAGGTTATACGCTCTCGCGTAACCAACATTCGAAAGGTTGAATTCGATATG
>JAGMCY010000036.1 GCA_023128965.1 Candidatus Aenigmatarchaeota archaeon
CCTTCCTTGCCCCACTTTCCGAGGTGTTCTTCTTCTAACCCGCCTATTCTTATCACCCCGCCTTTGGAAAGCGACATGTCCACGTACGCTCCCGTGTTGGACAGGACGTTGGTTCCTTCAAGGTTCACAATCTGTTTGCTCATGCTCTTGACCTTCCACTGACCTCCGTAAGGATCGTCAACTGTCTGCCCTATGCCACTTCCCGCCACGCCCGTGAAATCCCCGTCAGAACTCATGTACAGATTGGTCATGTTGTGGTAGATGTAGACATATTTCGTTCCGTTGAACCCTGGCATGTGCTCCCCTATGCCCTCGTTCTGAACGAGGTTCCGATAACCATGATAAATGCTTGTATAATTCGAATTGGCAGGTATCATCACGTATCCAAACCTGTCGCATCCCCCCGGAGTGCAGTTCACGTCCGCCTCTCCGCACACCTTCCCGTTGGCGTGCCTTATAGTGAATATCCCCGGGTCCGACCCCCCGACACTCGTTATGGTCCAGTTCTTCCCTCCGAGGCCGTCCGCAACGCTCGTGTTGTAGATAACGCTGCTGTCGTTCGTGTAGGCCTGGGACGTGTTCAGCACGGTGGTCGAGTTGATCCACATATGAGTGGAGTTTGAGTAAACAAAGATTTGCGTCTCATCCGAATTGCAGTCGGGTCCGGGTCTTTGATTCCAGTCGCCCCTGAAATCTATGCAGAATCTATCCCCCCTGTTGAAGCTGTATTTCTCGGCAACGGTTAAATTAACACCCCCGCTGTGGATGGAGACTATTTTCTCCGCATATCCGGGCATGACCCTGAAAATATCATCGTTCGAATCCCCGTTGTTCTGCTTCCCCACGTCCAGGACATACCATTGATTCCCGCCAAGCGTTACCATGCCCTTTTGGATGGGAGTAGACTCGTTCAAGAATCTTGTGGTGTTTATCCATACGTGGGTCGTGTTGGAGAAAACGTAAGCCGTGTCCGGACCGCATTTCTCACTATTGTTCCAGTTATTTGTCGTGCAG
>JAGMCY010000037.1 GCA_023128965.1 Candidatus Aenigmatarchaeota archaeon
TAAGGAAAAGTTCGCCGTTCCAGAAATGGTCTATAACCCCGAACAGCGCCCCGCCGAGGAGCAACAGGTTCAGCCAAAATCCTTCCACATTCTTTTTCCTCAGCATTCGCCTTCTTACTGCTGTTATTAACAGTGCTGCTAAAGGAACTGCGTAACAAACCATACAATCACCCCTTTGCCTTCTTCTTGAACAATTCGTAGGCTTCTTTTGGTTTAATGTTATCGTGAATTAGCGCTCGCACAGCCTGTATCATTGCGACCGGGTCCTTGGACTGGAAGATGTTCCTTCCCATGTCCACGCCTATCGCCCCCTTCTGGAGGGCGTCGTGGGCCATTTTGAGCGCATCTAGCTCGGGGATTTTCTTCCCGCCCGCCATGACAATTGGGACGGGGCAGGCCTCAACCACTTTCTCAAAGTCCTCGCAGTAATACGTCTTGACTATGTGAGCTCCGTGCTCCGCCGCCATTCGTGAGGCTAACGCCAGGTAACGTGCGTCTTTACCTAATCCTTTGCCAACGGCGGTGACGGCCATCGCGATTAATCCGTATCTTTCGGCTTGGTCAACCAGCTTAGCGAAATCGAGAATCGTGTCCCTCTCCCATTCCATTCCGACCGTTATTGAATAACCGAAGCCGACCGCGTTCATCCTGAGCATGTCTTCAATTGAGCACGTGATTCCCTCGTGGAGAAATTCCTTCCCAACTATGCTCGTCCCTCCGGAAGCGCGGAGCATTATGGGAACGTTTGTATTCGGGTCGATACATGCACGAATCATGCCCCTCGTTGCGAATAATGTGTCGCAGTAGGGTATGAGAGGTTTGACGGCTCCGGCCCAGTTTTCCAGTCCGGTTGTCGGCCCTAAAAAATACCCGTGGTCTACAGCGAGCATTAGAGTTCGGCCTGTCTCCGGTCTTATTATTTTCGAAAAGCGATTCTTCATTCCCCAGTCCATAAACATCACCTCGATAATGAAATAGAATATTCCAGAAATAAAAAGGTTATCTTTTGAAAACCTTCGCTATTTCTTCTGGTTTGAAAATCTCTTTCTCCGTTATTATCCCTGTCACGAACTTCGCAGGGGTGACGTCGAAGGCCGGGTTCTTCGCCTTCGCCCCCTCTGGCGTGATTCGTTCTCTCCCAATGAAATGGACTTCGTTTTCGTCCCTTTCCTCTATGGGGATTTTTTCTCCTGTTTCGCAGGAGAGGTCAATCGTTGAGCTGGGGGCCGCCACGTAAAAGGGGATCCCGTTTTCTTTCGCCAGAACCGCCTTTTCGTAAGTTCCTATCTTGTTCGCGAAGTCCCCGTTCTTCGCTATCCTGTCGGCTCCCACTATAACTATATCTATTTCTTTTTTCCGCATGAAGTGACCTGCGGCGTTGTCAGCGATTACGGCGTGGGGAATCCCTTCGTTAAGGAGTTCCCAGGAAGTGAGCTTCGCCCCCTGCAGGCGGGGTCTGGTTTCATCGACATAGACGAATATCCGCCTTCCTTGCCTTTTCGCTGCGTATATGGGGGATAACGCCGTCCCCCAGTCCACGCACGCAAGCCAGCCAGCGTTGCAGTGCGTCAGTATCCGGGAATCGTCTTTTATCAATTTCGATCCGTGTTCGCCGATCTTCTTGCACGCCTCGACCGACCTGTTCGCGTAATCGTTCGCGGCTTTCAGGGCATAGAGGTCTTTATGCGAGAGTTCGAGGTTTTTTAACGAATCCATAACGTGGTCTATCCCTCGGAAGAGATCGTTAGCCGTGGGTCGCGTGTTTTGGAGGGTTTCTTTCGCTTCATTTGGGTCTTCACCTTTTTTAGTTGCCAAAGCAATCCCGTACGCCCCTGTCACGCCTATCGCTGGCGCCCCGCGGACGAGCATGGTTTTGATTGCGTTCGCCACGTCTTCCGTGTTTTTCAGTTCGGTTATTTCGAATTTGTGAGGGAGCAGGATCTGGTTGATAACCTTGATTTTATCCTTCTCGAACCACACACTTCTGTAGTGATTTCCGTTGACGAGCATAGAATTAGGATAGTTTACGGATTAAAAAGTTTTAAGATGGGAGAAATCATTTACAACAGCACTGATAGGATACTCCGATTAGATTCCCTGGGTTGCAATCAATTGTTGGTCCTATGCTTGTTTCATCATCAGAGCATGGATTGATGTTCGCTTGTATTAACGGTGCTGTCTTACATGCCCCGCTCGAATATCCTCTCAAAACGCATGATAATGAGCAAGTATTAAGAGCCCAGAAAAGCGCTAAAACAATCACGATAACAGCCACGATAAGAATCACAAGATTTTTCCTTTCCATGTTAATAATTTCAATTGTTTCATATAAATAAAGGTGCGAAAACGAGACTGAGTATGCTGATAAGTTCTATTAGAATATTTAAAGATAATCCTTTTGTATCTTTCATTTATAAAGTTGTAAATCCATATATTTAATATGAGAACAGAACCGGAAATCGTTAAAGAGCAACTAGAAAATCTGTATTGGAAAGGAGGACTTTCTGTGAATAAGATTGCGAATAAATTAGGCTGCAGCCCGACAAAAGTGCATTATTGGCTCCTGAAGTACGGTATAAAAAGAAGGGAAGAATATAAGAAAGGGTTGAATTTGAACAAAGAAGTTTTGGGAGAACTCTATTTGAAACAAAAATTATCACTCAATGAGATTGCAAAGAAATTTGATTGTAATGCTACTAATATTTTGTACTGGTTGAAGAAATTTAGCATAAAGAGAAGGCCTGCTTATAGGAAAAAGATACATATACCGAAGGAAACTCTTGAAAAGCTTTATTGGAAGAGGAATCTGACCACAAGCCAAATCGCCGAGAAGTTCGGAATCAAGCATGGAGGAACTGTTCTTAAGAAATTGAAAAAGCATGGAATACCTTCAAAAACTGTTTCGCAGGCTCTGACTAAGAAGTTCAAACGTGATTTCTCAGGAAATCTAGAAGAAAAGGCATATTTTATGGGGTTAAGAGCTGGAGATTTCTATGCAAAGCAGCAACACAAATCCGTAAGAATGCAGACCACAACAACGCATCTTGCCCAGATTGAACTTTTGAAAAATGCGTTTGAAAAATACGGAGAGAATCGTGTTTATTTATCAAAAAATAAAGCAAGAGAAGATGAATGGTTTATTTATGTAGACTTGCGTCCATCATTTGATTTTCTTTTATCCAAGCCTAATAAAATTCCTGAATGGGTTTTAGAAATTAATAAATATTTTTACAACTTTTTGGCCGCGTATATGGATTGTGAGGGAACTTGGAATGTAATAAAAAGCCACGAAAAACACACAAGATTTATTTTCAGAATAAAGACAGGTGATAAAAAAATTCTTGAGCAAATAAGGGAAAAATTGATTTCTGATAACTATACTGTGCAATTATACTTGGATAGCAAAAAAGGTAGAATGGGAACTTATGGACCGTCACGCAGTGAAATATACAACCTTACTTTGTACAGAAAAGGTGAAGTAATATCTTTAATAAACCTTTTATTGCCATTAAGCAAA
>JAGMCY010000038.1 GCA_023128965.1 Candidatus Aenigmatarchaeota archaeon
TTAAAAATTAGTCATGCCCCCGCCGGGATTTCCGAACGTTGGTTGCTGGATGCATAGAAACCCGCTGGAGGTTTCTATTTTCGAACCCGGGTCACCGGCTTTCTCCGTTAAGTCATTGCTTCGGAAAGAAGCTCATACCTTTCAAGATTTCGAAAAGCACCCGAAAGGCCGGGATCCTTGACCGGACTAGACTACAGGGGCATAATAATACATAGGAATTAACTAATATTTATAAAACACTGAGGTAGTCGGTATTACCGTTTAGAATTTCTTTTCTCAGCCGCTCTATTTTTTCTTTTAGATCTTTTTCTGTGTATTCTATTTTCCCCTTTTTGTAAGTTAATTCACATAATTTTTTAACATTCTTTTCGTTAAGGAAACTCATTGATTTACTTATTCCCTTTGCTGGTTTTCTGTAAACCTCGAGTTTACCCTTCTTCTCCCAGTCCCTGACTCTGCTGCTGACACCATCTTTCATAAAATCATAACCTTCCACACTCATCGTGTTCAGCAGTCTTGTCAGAAATTTTAACGAGTAAAGCGGCGGCTCATTTTGAAGCATTTCTACCTGTAGTTCAGCTACCGCCTTCCTAATCTTTGTGTAATACAGATGAAACATATCTATATCTCCTTGGAAAGATATTGTTTCTTCTTATCAGATATGATATTATCTAAAAGTTCCCCGTATTCTTTGATCTTCTCCCTATTATAATAATAATCCAAAATCTGTAAAAGCCCGGCTGGGTCAACTAAATTCAATGGAGACCTGAATGACTTTTCTTTGGTCACTTCCAGTCCTTCTTTTTTGAGTGTGTGGAAGGCGCCGGAAACGCGGTTTGCGCTAAAATCTTCCCCCAAACTTAAACTCTGAAGCACCGTTGCCACAAAATCAGCTGGGTATTTATCTCCTTCAATCCTTTTTTTCTTGTATTCTAGAACTTTTCTAGATGTTATTTTTAATTCTGTTTGGTATTCTGGCATTAGAATTAGTTAGAAGTTAAAAATTAAAAGTCATGGGTCCGGCCGGAATTGAACCGGCGATCTTCCGCACTTTGAAACGGTTTCCGTAAACGCTTTGCGCGCCAGCGGAAAGGGTTTCGTCAAGCGGACGTCATACCACTAGACCACGAACCCAAGGTGTCGGTTTGCTTCGAGATATTATTGACCTTATTTTTTAAATATGGGCCCGCCCGGATTTGAACCGGGGATCTTCGCCGTGTGAGGGCGACGTCCTAACCAACTAGACCACAGGCCCGTGTTTCGAGGGACGCAGGCAGAGCCTGCGCCAATTGCTGTTATGGTAATTATTTGCGCGAAATGTTTTTAATGTTTCAGAAATACGCACAAATGCTAATATCTAACCTTCGGTGGTTAATTATACAATAGATATCAAAAAGTGGTTGATATCTTGAAAATCACTTCCAGTCTAAGGAAATTTCTGAATCCCCGGCAGGAAAAAGAGGGATACGGATACCCAAATGAAAATGTCGGGAGATGGAAGGCTATTTTCATCGTGATGTTAACGATAGTCATAATTCTCGGGATTTACTCTGTGAACAGCATAACGGGTTACACCGTCCGTCAGGGGAGTCCTTGGGACTGGTTGGAAGACATGAATGAAGAGCTAAGCTTTCTGGAAGGCAAGGTAAGCGATTTGGAAACCCAGTTGTCAGAGGCCCAGAACACAATGGACGTATTAACCGATGAGAAGGATTCCTGCAGCAGTGAACTCAACGAAACGGAAGAGGAAGCCCTGGCATGCAAGGGTGATCTTTTGGATACCGAGACGCAGCTTTCGGAAACGGAAAATCAGCTTACAGAATGTACAGAAGAAAGGGACAGCACGCAGGAAGACCTCAGCATGTGCACGGTGGAGAAAGGGGAAATCGCAGAAGACCTGGAAGAGGAAAGGGAGAATTACAATGAGATTGTCAGGAACTCTGCGCAGTCGAAATGCTGCAGCGTCTCGGATGTCATCACAGGAGCGATCAAAAGATGGGACATCGTAAGCAAAGATATAGTCTGCTCGGATTCGGGTGAATACAAGGTAGACTGCAAAACAGGGGAAACCGATTATTAACCCGAAAACTTGACTTCTTTTAGATTATTTGTTAAAGGTAAACGCTGGGAACAGAAAATCGAACCTGCCGTGCACGTCGTAACATTTATAAACACTTGAATACCTAAACAACCTATAAACGGGATTCAAGTTAAAAGGATTTGCTTTTTCTTGGATTAAAGAGAGATTAAAGATATAATATGACACAATTCAGAAAACTGGGCATAACAGAGCCCGTATTGAAAGTAATAGAGAATGAGAATTTCAAGGAACCCAGCGAAATACAGATAAAGGCGATCCCGCTAGTCCTAGGAGGAAGGGACGTGGTGGCAGGATCCGCGACAGGATCGGGCAAAACGCTTGTTTTCGGTTCAGACATCATACAGAATTCCGAGAGAGGGGGAGGAATACAGTCACTGATCCTCACGCCGACAAGGGAGCTGACCGTGCAGAACACCAAGGCCCTGCGCAAATTCTCGAAGTACAAACCTTTAAACGTCATCTCCGTATACGGAGGGGTTTCAATAAGCCCGCAGATAGAAGGACTGAAAACAGCGGACGTGGTCATAGGGACCCCGGGAAGGGTCCTGGATCACATAGGCAGGAGGACGATCGATCTCAGGAAGGTGAAGATCCTCGTGCTTGACGAGGCGGACACCATGCTTGACATGGGATTCATAGAAGACGTTGAAAAAATAATCAGGACGTGTCCTCGCAACAGGCAGACCCTTTTGTTTTCCGCGACCATAACAATGGACGTCGCTCATCTCGCCAGGGACTACATGAATGATCCAGTTGACGTTTCGGCTGAAAATTACATAGATGCAGACAAGCTGGAACAGGTTTATTATGACGTGCCCGACAATCTCAAGTTCTCCCTGCTCGTGCACCTGCTCAGGGAAGAAGAGGGAGGGCTTGTAATGGTTTTCTGCAACACAAGGGAGTACGTGGATTTCGTTGCAGACAACCTGGAGCGTGCCGGGGTAAAGGCAATGGCCATCCATGGCGGCCTCACCCAGGACAAAAGGAACAGGGTAATGGAAAAATTCCATTCGAACGAGGTATACGTCCTCGTCTGTACGGACGTCGCTGCCAGGGGGCTTGACATCCGCGGGGTTTCCCATATTTACAATTACGACATACCGAAGGATTCCAAGCAGTATATACACAGAGTAGGGAGGACGGCAAGGGCAGGCAAACGCGGAAAGGCCATAAGCATCCTCGGGGAAAGGGATTACGAGAATTTCCGGCGCGTTCTCCAGGACAGCGAACTGGACATCGAGAGGGCTGAACGTCCCCGCGTCGAGAGGATAAGAACAATGCGGAATCAAAGGCGGCGCATGCCTTCTGGCAGGCGTGATTTCACGAGGCGTGATCACAGCAGGGAGAGAAGACACAGAAGATGATACTATTAAACCATAAAACAACAGATATAGTATATTATAAGATAGGAGTGATATAATGGAAGAAGAAGCGAAAAAGGACAACTTCGGAAGAGAGATGCACAGAGTTACATGTGCTGACTGCGGAAAAGACACTGAAGTTCCCTTCAAGCCTGACGGAAGCAGGCCTGTTTATTGCAGGGATTGTTTCCAGAAGCACAAACCAAGAAGATCAGAAAGATTCTAGATCAGCTTCTGGATCGTAATACAAGTTAGTCACTATTTCTTTATTTTATCCGCCTTCCAGCCACGGCTTCAGGAAATAAAATACGCTGGGGACAGGAATTTCGAGCGAAGCGGGAAGTTTCAACCGACGTACACTCCGTGTGCGTCATTCTTTAGTTCCTGCTTCTTTCGCTTTCGAACCTGCGCGGGCTTTCGCCCATCCGCTCTCGAGGCGGACGCCTTAGGTCCCTTGAACGTAAGTTCAGTGAACTTACGCACGAGGCTGAACCGGGCTCGGCCACCCCAGCATGCGCTCTTTCAGTATTTATTAATTACACATTATATTAAAAGGTTATGAAAGTCGCCGTTCAACTCGGGAACAAGAGGAGAAATGTAGAGGTTCCGGAGAAATCGAAAGTTAGAGATGTTATCAGAGAGGTTAAGGTGAATCCGGAAACAGTCATCGTCAGGAGGGGGGACGACATACTCCTGGAAACGGACATCGTCAGCAAAAGCGATCGATTGGAATTCATAAGGATAATCTCGGGCGGGTGAAGAAATGAAATGTTCGAAGTGCGGCAAGAAAGCGGTTTTCCATCGCAAGTACGAAGGCTCGTATTTATGCAGGAATCACTTCGTGAAGAGCATCGAGAGCAAGGCAAAGAAAACCATAAGAAAAGGGAAGATGATCGAGCGCGGCGACAGGATAGCTTTCGCGCTTTCCGGGGGCAAGGACTCGTCTGCGGTCTTGTATCTGGTCAACAAGGTTTTAGGGGAGAGGAAGGATCTCGAGTTCTTCGCGATATCGATAGACGAGGGGATTCCGAGATACAGGAAAGAGAGCCTGAAAATAGCGGGAAAGTTATGCAAGAAACTGGGAATTAAGCATCATGTTTTTTCTTTCAGAAAGGAATTCGGGGAAGACCTCAGCGAAAAGGTCAGGAAGATCAGGAAATCGGATGCATGGGAGGGGACGGCCTGTACGTACTGCGGTTTAGCGAGGCGCTGGCTGCTGAACAAGAAGGCCAGGGAACTGGGAGCAAATAAAATCGCATTCGGAATGAACCTGGATGACGAGATACAGGGAATAGTGATGGATTACCTGAGAGGGGATCTGGTTCGGCTTTCCAGGATGGGCGGCGAACCGATAGTGAGAAACGAGCTCTTCGTGCCCAGGATAAAGCCGTTCAGGGAGATCCCGGAAAAGGAGATCGGGCTGTACGCAATTCTCATTGGTTTGGAAATACACGAAGATGAATGCCCTTATTTAGAAGGTCCGAGATTCCGGGTTCGAGACTTCCTGAACGATCTGGAGGCTGAAAGCCCGGGAACGAAATTCTCGGTTCTGAAGACCTTCGAGAAGCTTCTGCCTTCTGTTCGGGGGATCGTCAAGAAGGAAAGCGTACGAATAGTGAAATGCTCAGAATGCGGGGAACCCAGTTCGCAAAGGGTGTGCAAGACCTGCGAATTGTGGGGAAAGTAGCGAGAAAAGCTTTTTAAACCATAACGCCGTTATTTTTTTGCCGATGACATAAAAAGTGGTATTATGAATTCAATCACATTTGACCTTAGAAAAAGTTACACGGGTGGCAGAAAACGCATAAATTTAAGTAACAACGGAAAAAATTTACATCCGTATTGGATAGAGGTTCCGAATGAATATGTTGATCGTGTTACACTTACGAGTGACGAAAATTTAATTGGAGTGTATTTTAAAAAGTTTTTAGGAGAAATAGAGCCAAATGGAGTAGCTCCAAATGGTGCACCGGATCTTAAAAGAGTTAAAGAAGTATACTCAAAACAGATACCTGTTCCTCCTGAAATGAAAAACAAAAACAGTGATCATATTTTAACCAATGTTAGAGAAGTCCTTGAAAAAAGTTTAGATTAATAGAGTAGAAAATTTAAAACCCCCTCCCAATCTTATTCTTATGAGAAAAGAACGCATGAAGCAGGCTTCGCCTGCTTCCTTCGAAATTGTTCAGAGGGGAGCTGAAGCGATCCTTTACCTGCGGGGGAAAGAACTCGTAAAGGAAAGGATCAAGAAGGGCTATCGCCTGCCCGAGCTAGATTCGAAAATACGGAAACAGAGGACGAAGGGCGAAGCGAAGTTGATGGAGAGATCGAGGGGTTCGGGCGTGACTGTCCCGAGTGTCAGGACAGAGGATGAATTCAAGCTCGTTATGGAGTACGTGAAAGGCGAAAGAATTAAGGATGTTCTGAACGGGATGGCTCCAAAGGAGCGAACGAATGTGTGCGGGAAAATGGGGGAGATGATCGCAAAACTCCATGCAAATGGAATCATACACGGGGATCTCACCACTTCGAACATGATTTTAAAGGGGAAGGAAGTTTACCTGATCGATTTCGGCCTGGGGAAGTTCTCGGAAAAGGTCGAGGATCAGGCCGTTGATCTGTTCCTGCTCTATGAGGCCCTGAAGTCGACTCATTTCCGTTCGCTGGAGGAGTGCTGGAAAGGGATTTTAAAAGCTTACGGTCAAAATTATCCTAATACAAAGGAGGTCCTGAAGAGGATCGAGAAAATAAAGAAAAGGAGAAGGTACAGGTGATTGAATATGGTATTCGGAGAGGAAAAGGCTGAAAGGATTTTGAATCTTTATTTAAAGGAAGCTGAAAGATACATTAGATTGGGAGTAGTCAAGAATCCGGATTTGCAGGATCCTAAAAAACTGGCCAACTATCTTATGCAAGAAGACGGCGTTGATCTTTCAAAAATACGTACAGGTGACCAGAAACTTCCGGATAATTTATAAATACGCCAATTCAATAATAAGGAATAAATCGAGGTCGATTTCATGATTCAGAAAAAGAAGGGAAAGCCCTGGGGAACGAGGAAGGGAATGGGAAAGGGGAAACCTAGGAGATTTGAGAGAAGAACAGAGGAAGATCTCGCTGAATGGGTTCCCAAAACAGAACTCGGGAAAGAGGTTATCAAGGGGAAGTATAAATCCTTGAAAGAACTTCTCGAAAAGGGGGAGATAATTCTTGAGCCTGAAATCGTGGACTACCTCATCCCTGACATGAAGGAAGAACTCATCTACGTTGGAGGGACTCCAGGAAAAGGCGGAGGTATAAGGAGAACGCCCACAAAGATGACCGCAAGGATGCACAAATCGGGGAGAAGGTTCAAGCTCACATCGGTCATGGTCGTGGGGAACGAGGATGGTATGGTCGGCGTTGGAAGGGCGACATCGAATGAACACAGGGTAGCGATAGAGAAGGCGATCGGCCAGGCTAAGTTGAATGTTATCAGCATCAGGAGAGGTTGCGGTTCCTGGGAGTGTAACTGCGGGGGGTCGCACTCGATCCCTTTCAGGGCGGAAGGTAAGGTCGGGTCCGTGAGAGTTCGGATCTCCCCGACCTCGACCGGTGTGGGGATCGTGGCGGATAATGAAACGAAGAAAATACTCAGGCTTGCGGGGATAAAGGATGTCTGGATCAAAACGTTCGGCATGACCTCGACCCGGACGAATCTCGCCTTTGCTGTTTTTGAAGCGCTGAAAAATCTCAGCAAAATAAAGGGTGATATCTGATGTTCGCTGTCGTGAGGGTCAGGGGAAGCGTGAACATGCGGAAGGAATTAAAAGACACGCTTCGCATGTTAAGGCTCACGAGGGTGAATCACTGCGTTCTTGTCAGGAAAGACCCGAAAATCGAGGGGATGATTAGGAAGGTTAATGATTTCGTGACTTGGGGCGAAATCGGGGACAAGACCCTCGAAAAGCTGGTTTACCGGAGGGGGAGGATGATTGGAGACAAAAAACCGGATGGGAAGGAAGCGAA
Source organism: Candidatus Aenigmatarchaeota archaeon (assembly GCA_023128965.1). GTDB lineage: Archaea > Aenigmatarchaeota > Aenigmatarchaeia > QMZP01 > QMZT01 > JAZGEG01. Next base: position 7,471 of record JAGMCY010000038.1, read on the forward strand.
AATTATTATTTCGAAGATAAAGAAGGTTAAGAATCTGAAGGAGATCGAGGGGTTTAAACCCGTTTTCCGGATGAACCCCCCGAGAAAGGGTTACGAGGGGATAAAGCAGGCGTTTCCGAAAGGCGCGCTAGGTTACCGGGGAGAGAAGATAAACGAGCTGCTTGAAAGGATGATGTAAATGAAACGAATGAAGAAGACAGAGAAGAAGAGGGGGACGAGAACCCTCGGAAAAGGGACCATGAAGAAATGGAGAGGCAAAGGTCACAGGGGAGGCAAGGGTTACGCAGGATCGAAAAAGCACAGGAAATCCTGGATTCTGAGATACGAAAGGGAACATTTGGGTAAGAGGGGTTTCATCTCGAAGACCTCGAAATCCGTGAAAGCGATAAACCTCAGGGACCTGGAAACCCTCGCTGGTGACAAGAAGGAGATAGTCCTCGCCGGCTTGGGGTATGACAAGGTCCTTGGTTCAGGGAACGTGACTAAAAAACTCGTTGTGAAAGCGAAGGCTTTTTCTAGAATCGCGAAGGAAAAAATCGAGAAGGCGGGCGGGAAGGCCGTGAGCGAATGAAGACCGTCAAGAAATGCCCTGTCTGCAATTCTCGAAGTATAACGCTCTGGATGGGCGCGAAGTTAGGGATACAATATCTCTGCAAGAAATGCGGCTATCACGGGCCGCTTGTGATTGAGGAAGATTCTGAATAAGAGAAACTTATTTTAACAATGCTTATAAATATATTTATCAAAGGGTTTTTCTATGGGTCTTGAGGATGCTTATATCGGGATTTTGAAGCGGCTGCCGGGGGTTACAGAGCCGATCAAGAGGCAGACGTTCAAGGAGAAACTGAAGTGGACGGGTCTGATCTTGCTCATCTATTACGTGATGACCCAGGTCACGATCTACGGGATCTCCAAAACCAATTACGAGTATTTTAAATACCTGGAAATTCTCCTGGGTTCGACCTTCGGCTCGCTGATGACGTTAGGTATCGGGCCTATCGTGACCGCTTCGATTATACTTCAGTTATTGGTCGGGTCGAAAATCATACCCTGGGACCTCTCGAGCGATAAAGGGAGGGTTTTGTTTCAGGGGACGCAGAAGTTGCTGGCGATAATGTTCTGTCTGCTTGAGGGATATGTATACGTCATGTTCGGGGCGGTGGCGGCGAATCCGGGCTTCTTCTGGATAGTCGTCATCCAGCTTACCATTGGCGGTTGGATCATAATATTCATGGACGAGCTGATTTCGAAGTGGGGGTTCGGATCAGGGGTCGGTCTGTTCATAGTTGCGGGCGTGGCAAAGAGCATCGTGGTTCGAGCGTTGAACCCGTTAACAGCGGACGGGACGGTATCCACGGGGATAAACAACCCTCCTTCGGGTATAATACCAAACGCGGGGCTTCTTCTAGGAGCCGGGGATCCGCTTAGCGCGGTGCTCATTTTGCTCCCGATAATGGCGACTATCATAGTTTTCTTCCTTGTTGTTTACGCGCAGGCAATACGCGTGGAGATACCGCTCGCGTTTTCGAGCGTTAGAGGTTTTGGTAGGAGGTGGCCCCTGAAATTCCTCTACACGTCAAACATACCTGTCATCCTCATAGCTGCGCTTCTCGCGAACGTCCAGGTCTTCTCTAGGATGCTCGCCCAGGGGGGAGGGAACGAATGGCTCGGGGTTTTCGATTCGCAGGGAAATCCGATTGGAGGTCTCATATATTTCCTCATCCCCCCGAGGACGACTGCGATAGGGGGGATGATGATCTCGATAGGGCTGTTCGCCCTGTTGGGGGCGCTTTTCATTTACTTCACTAAAAGGTCAGGAGGTCTGAAAATCGTTTTGCTTTCGGGGATTGCGGGGGCGTTTTTCTGGTATTTTGGGGTTTCCTCCATCGGCTTGACAGCGTTGACAATGATAAGCCTCACTGATATCGCTCGGTTGATCGTGTATTCGCTCTTCATGGTAGGGGGAGCGATAATGTTCTCGATTTTCTGGGTCAACACTGCGGGGATGGATGCGGGGAGCGTTGCGGGCCAGATAGAGTCCACGGGCATGCAGATACCCGGTTTCAGGAGGGATATAAGGATTATTGAAAGGGTATTGAATCGTTATATTCCAGCGCTTGCGATACTCGGAGGGGCGGCGGTCGGATTCCTGGCGGCGTTCGCGGACTTCACGGGAGCGCTTGGAACGGGGACCGGAATCCTTCTCGCTGTTATGATCACGTATCAGCTCTATGAGGAAATAGCGATGCAGCACATGGAAGACATGCATCCAGCTGTGAGAAGGTTCTTTAGCAGGTGAGCGGGATTCGAATGAAAGGGACGTACGTACTTCTGATAAGGCTCGAACGTGACCGAAAAATAAGGATAGGGTCGTTGGGCCTTCGCGGGTTCAAAGGGGGTTATTATGCGTATGTGGGGTCCGGGATGAGTTCGCTTGAGAAACGCATAGAAAGGCATTTGAAAAGCGAGAAGAAGAAGTTCTGGCATATTGATTATTTGCTGGGAAAAGCCAAGGTCATCAAGGTAATTTATTTTGAATCAGAAAGGAAGGAATGTGAGTTAGCGGAAAAACTGGCGGGGGAGTTCGATGGGGTTTCGAAATTCGGATGTTCTGACTGCAGGTGTAAATCGCATTTGTTCTATTCGGAAAGTTCGCTTGAAAAAGAGGTTTTGGAGATCACTCGAAGCCTTCGAGACTCTCGGTCTCCTCTTCGTATTCTGAAATCTGGGGCTTCTTGAACTTGAAAAACCAGACCACCACGAGAACCACCACTACTATAATTATGATTATGATCATCCACGTGAGATCCAGATCCATGGGTTGCGAAACCCCTCCTTTCTCGAGGACTCCGATCTTCGCCCTCGCATTCTCGTAATGCTCGTTAGCCTGCTGGTAGTTCCCGTAGTCGAATGCATTCTGGGCGTATTCTATATCAGAACTTATATCATTAAGCACGTCCTGGCTTGGGTTCAGGTCGCTCAGGTCCTCGCTCAGGGATTCCAGATCGCCCGTTATGTCTGTGAAACAATTAAGGTCAACGAAAATGGAGGCCGACCCGCCATTGCTAGTGAACGTTATCAGACCCTGGTGTCTGCCTGCGTATGCTGGCATGATGCTGATGTCGAGGTATTCGGATTCTCCGGGGTCTACCGAGAAGTCCTGAATAGGGATAATGATGTATTCATAGCTGTCCAGATCTTCCAGGCTGTTTTCGGTTGTGAGCACGTCCCTGAC
>JAGMCY010000039.1 GCA_023128965.1 Candidatus Aenigmatarchaeota archaeon
GTATACCATTTCCCATCAATACGGCGGTACCTCTCCCCCACGTACCTGAACACGCGCCCTTTATAGCTTCCCATAATTAAAACAAAAAATTTAATAAAACCATTCGGGCGGTTGCATGGGTGGGGGTTTTAAAAATCTTTCTGAAAATTAATTATTATGATATTATCTCCAGACGGTGTGATGCATAAGTGGAAGATAGACACTGGAAAGAAAGTAATAGAAACTGAAAATAACATGGGCTTAAACGATTATTTCAGGTACCATGGCTGTGCTATTTACGGCAACGGCAGCACAATAGGCGTATACGACAACGGACCAGATAAAGGTGCTGCTTGTATCCATTTTAGAATCGCGGAGCAGAAAGGATGCTCCGAATGCGTATTCGGGAAGCTGGAAGAAAATGAATTTTACAAGGCAGAACGGATAAAACCAACAAGGCAAACTCCTATAGAAAGCAATGTAAAGGTTTAGTAATGGGAATCCGGGAGCGGTTGGCGGGGTAAGGATTTTAAACCCGGCCGAGTTCGAGAGGTGAAATTTCACTCACTAACAACTGCTTCCTTGAACCATTCCGGGAAAAGTTCTCTGTTGAAACGGGCAAGAGTCTCGAACGACTTGTCGAGGAGGTAAGTGTCACACCAGTCGTCTTTCGATCTCGTCCCTCTGCCGTATGTCTGGACTAGGCGGAGGACGGTCTTCCATTGGTACCATCTGTTATCAAGTTCCATCCTCATTCTCACCTGTTTGTTCCCGAGGTTGGGATACGGAACCTTGCATATGACCTGCCACCTGCACATGTCATCCCTGAAGTCCATACCCTCGTAAGCGCTCGGCGTTATGAGGACGAGAGGTTCCTTGGAATGTATGAATTTCCTGATTATGCTGTTCCTCTCGAAAGGGGCATCGGATCTGTTGGCTATCACGCGTTTGGATTTGAGATTCTTCAGGAGGTATTCCTGTATGCGGTAGGTATGGGTGTGTATGACCCCTTTCTTGCCAGGATACTTCTCCATCAGCCCCTCTATCTCCGACAGCATCTTCGGGAGGTTCGAGTCTATCTCGTCCTTTGTCATCTTCCCGACAGGAGCGTAATATATCGGGCGTTTTTCAGGGGCGAACTCCATCCCGGTCCGTATGAACATGCAGCTCTCCTCCACGATGTCGAGGCCCGCGGCCATCGCCTTCGCGTCTATTATGGTCGCGGACTGGAGGAGGAACCTGTCGGCCATGGTGAAGAACTTCTCCGTCCATCTCCTGACGAATATCGGCCTGAAGGTGACGTTCTTGGAGCCGAGCCTCTCCCCGAAATCTATGACCCAGTTCTCCGAATCGCTCGAGAGCTCGTCCGTGACGAACCCGCATTTCTCAACCTTCTCCTCGAGCCTCTTCATCTTCGCAAGCGTGTCGTTGTCTCCCTTTCCCATCTTCGCCTTTTCCATCGTGGTCTTCAGTTCAAGGGAAAGGTTCGCCTTCCACTCGCTTATCTGCTCTATCCAGTCCTCCACCGGCATGTCGCCGTCAGGGATCCTGCTGTTTATCATCTTCAGGTCCTTGTCCGACATGGTGAACTCGATGAAACGCATGAGCTCGTCCTCCATGTTGTGCGCCTCGTCGCATATCATTATCGAGCGCTTCCCGAAGTCCTTGGCATACATGGTCTCACCAAGGAAGTAGCTGTAATTCATGACAGGATACTTGTGGTTCAGGGCATCACATTTCTGCTTCCAGTATTCACATACTTCAACTCCCTTGTCTATCCACAGCTCATCCTTGTTCGCATCGGCCAGCTTCACAAAACCGTCAGGAACCGAATCCTCGGAAGGCCTCCTGGGTTTGTGTTTGCACTCCTTCCCGACCAGGCACTGGCCGTGCTCGCATGTCCTCCCGCTTCCACTGCCGGCATCCCCGGATGAAAGAATGCAGTCAAAATTCGCCCTGCCCATCACTGATATGGTCTTGTACGCCCCCTCGCGGGCGTACTGGTCCTGGAGCGTCTTGGTTGAAACCAGGATATACGCGTCAGGCCGCTGGCGGGCAAGCGTGATCCCGACCGCGCTCTTCCCGAACCCCGCAGGGGCCTCCAAAAAAACGAACCTGTAACCGTTGTCCCATGCTTTCTTTATCTCCTCGATCGCCGCGGCCTGCATTGGCCGCACGCTCATGTGCGGGAAATGCTCCGGTACTCTCTTCCTCTTTCCACCCTTCCCCGTCCCGGCAGCCCCGGTCGCTCCGCCTGAAAGAATCTTC
>JAGMCY010000004.1 GCA_023128965.1 Candidatus Aenigmatarchaeota archaeon
AGACCTCCTATGTCCTCCCATTTGACATTCGGTATCTCGACCATCACCTCTCGCATTGCGGAAGGCTCGACCATCTTACGCGCGTTATCGAAATCCTTTTTGCTGACCCTGAGTTTATTGAGGGCGTCCGGCGGGAGCTCATCTTTCTTCCAGGATATCTGCGGGAGATTTCTCCTCAAGGCGGACATAGCAGCTTCCTTTGCGAGTGCTTCCAAATCCGCCCCAACGAAACCGTACGTTACCTCTGCCAACCAGTTCAAATCAACATCCTTTTCCAAGGGCATGTTCCTGGTGTGTATCTGGAGGATTTCCTTCCTCCCCATTGTGTCCGGAACGCCTATTTCAATTTCCCTGTCAAACCTTCCTCCCCTTCTGAGAGCAGGGTCTAATGCATTTTCCCTGTTCGTTGCGGCTATGACTATTATCTTGCCTCTGGTCTTCAGACCGTCCATTAACGCTAACAACTGGCTCACCACCCTTTTTTCCACCTCTCCGGTAACCTCCTCCCTTTTGGGGGCAAGGGAGTCTATCTCATCTATGAAGATTATGGAAGGCGCGTTCTTTTCGGCTTCCTCGAATATGTTCCTTAAATTCTCTTCGGACTGTCCGTAAAATTTATTCATTATTTCAGGCCCAGCTATGGAGAAGAAGTTAACCCCGCTTTCGTTGGCAACCGCTTTCGCCAGTAACGTTTTCCCTGTCCCGGGCGGGCCGTAGAGCAGAACCCCTTTCGGAGGATCTATGCCAAGCTTCGTGAAAAGTTCGGGGTGACGCAAAGGGAGCTCGACCATCTCCCTTATCTTCTCTATTGCCATGCGCAATCCTCCTATATCCTCGTATGTTATGGTCGGAACCCTCCCCATTTCCATTTCAACGGCTTCCTTTCTGAGTTCCACCTGCGTCATGTCCGTTATCTTGACTATGCCTTCGGGATTCGTTGAAACCACGACAAGCCTGGTTTCTCCCGGTATCGGGGTGAAAGAGAAATCTCCCAGTCCTTCGATGTCTATGCCGAAACTCTTGAACATATCCTCGAAGGGGTTTATCTCCCTCTCTCTCTTAACGATAGGGAACGGCGAGATCATGTCTCCTTTCATAACGGGTCTCATGAACAGGTTCTTTTTCAGAAGATCGGGGTGCATTATTAGTGATACGCCTTTTTGAGCGGGCGCCAGAACAACCCCTTTAGCTTCCTTAATATCCGCTTTCTTGATCTTAACCGTTTCGCCTACCCCCACTCCTATATTCGTCCTCGTTATGCCGTCCATTCTAGCTATGCTGAGGCCGATATCCGAGGGGTAAGCACGAACGGCTATTACTCCGGTCTTTTTTTGACCATTGAGTTCGATTACGTCTCCCTCTCTCACGCCGAGCCTTCCCATGGTTTTCGTGTCAAATCTGACTATCCCCCTTCCGAATTCCTCACGGTTCGTGAGCTCTCCAACTCTCAGGCCGATATCCTCATTATTCTTCATCATAAGAATCACCTCTTTCAAAAGTTACGTGTTCAACATCAAGCTTCTCCATAACGTTCCCGCTTGAATTATTATTGAAACGCCTTATATTAAAATCTTTAAGATTCGTTTGTTTGGTTTCGAATTTCGGCTCAGGTTCTAACGGGCGCTTTCTATACTTCCCGAACATCTTCAAAACCGTCTCTTTCATGCTATCTCCTTATCCTCACTATAATCGAACGTCCTGTTTTGATTATCTCGATTTCAGGCTCCTTCCTCACCATCTCTATTATGCGAACGTATCTCCTCACTGTGAGATTGTGTATGCCTGTTTTCTCCGAGATCGCGTTTAGGCTCAGCGCTTCGTCCTTCTCCTCTTCGAGAAGGCGAAGTATTTCCTTCATTATCATCATAGGATCCCTTCGCATGAAAACACCTTACTATAGATGGTTGTATATCTTGCTATCAAGTTTGTATATTGTAATATATAAAGATTAATACTGCAAAACTATTTAAAACTTTCGGTCACAGCTTTTCCTGATCCCAACAAAAGCTGTGGAGCAAAAGGTAGCTGACGCTTACTCAAAGTTTTCTCAGATAATGTGGACGATTACAGGGGTGTTGGGACCCCAGTTTGTTTTGGTTTCCGTGCATTCATCGAAACTCATGTCCTTACACGCTACCATGTTGTACATGTACGTCCCATTCACAGCGTTAGAAGGGGTTCGTATCTCGATCGTGTAGAGGCCAACGAAAGTGTAGTTTATCCATATCGGGGTTTCCGGCTGGTGTATGTAGTCTTCCATGTCCTTTAGAAGTTTATCGCAGGTGGTGAAGTGCAGACACTGGTAAGCCGCCATCACATCGAAATCAACAGCTGATGGGTGGACCCTCGCGATGAATTTATGCTTATTCTCGTCATCGTCCACGTTGTTGAAAACCACGTAGAATTTTATACTCTTGTTCGGCGGGAGCCAGAATTCGTCTTCCCCGTGTATCTTGAACGCGAAATCCCCTTTCGGAATCGGGATGTCGTTGTTCCATGATGTATTGTTTTGTTCGGATTCGTTCGTTTCGTTCTGAACGGGTTCCACCCTCTGCGTGCACCCGCTCGACAGAACCAGCAATAGCAAAACAGCCAAAACTGGGAAAACCCCGTACCTCATATTTTAAACTTCTCTGGGCTCAAATAAAAATTAAAAACTTACTTCCAAAAATGATTTATGGAAATCATTGAAACTTTTTACAGAATTTTCCCTCCCTTTCCTACCCTAGATGCTATTCATGACCCCTCACGTAGATGGGATTACGGAAAGATAAGCGGAGAAATAAAAAACAAATTGAATGAATACGGTTACAGTTTTGGTTTTAAAGGGGCGGTAACAGCCAAAAATAGAGACGAATTAAGGTTTATAGAATTCGCGATAAAAGACAGCGACAATAAAAGGGTTTCCATACCGAAGGACGTGAGAGATTATCTTTCTTCCAAAGGGATGGTAATTAAAAAATTTATGAAGGTTCGGGATCTCATGGCAGATGAGCTTTTGGATTTCGAGGAAAAAATGAACGCTGTGGGAAAGACCATAATACCTATAGAGCGGGATCCGCGTGAAACTGATTGCTGCTTAATAACAACTTACGATTCACCTTATCAGGGCTAAAAAACGTACAAAATCCCGAATCCTATTATCGCAAGGACGAAAGCCGTTGCCCAGATCTTCGAGTTCCACTGCATTACTTTTCTCCCATCAAGCGGGCCTAAGGGGATCAGGTTGAATATCGCGAACCACCCGTTTATAAAGCCCATCAGGGCAAACAGTTCAAAGCCTGTCATGAAAAATAAAGGAATGGATATGTATAACAGTGTTATATTGAAAACTATCCCCGCAATCCCAATCTTCCCAACATCATCCAAACTCGGCCCCTTGAAAGCCCAATAACTCGCGAAGACGACCGCCCCCGGCGCGGCGAATATTATCCTCCCGTTCGTGATGAAAGCGAACAGCAACGCCATGAGCAACCCCTGCTTCCACATGACGTACTCCGAATGGAACCCGAGTTTTCGAGCAACGGATCTGTGCGAAAGTTCATGCCCGATGAAAGCGAACCCTACCGTTAGGAGCGAAAAAAGGAATGAAAGATAGATTGGTATTTCAGGATAGTTTGATGTGATCCAAAACATGAAAACAAAAGAAAGGACCAACAGCGAGATCACGATATCCTTAACTTCCCTTTCCGTGAAATCGAACATACCCATCGAAACACCTAGCAAACACTATTAGATGAACTGGTATTTAAAATTTTGGGTTTTTCTTTTTGATTACTTGTCGACAGGCGTTTTCCTGAATTCCACCCTCTTTTTGTACCTCTTCTTGTACTTCTTCTTTTTCTTGCTCTCGAAGTATTCGTCTTTATCCACGCCCATTTCCCGCTCTCCCCCTTCTCTCTAAAACCACCCCGTGAATTCAATCTTAATAATTCGAAACCGGATTTAAAAATAACTTTTTAAACAGCGTGACAAAAATAAAATTATGAATTTAAAATCCCTAGCGATCCTTGTTTTGTTTCTCGCTTTCTTCTTCATATCCCCGAACGCCCTTGCCGAGACAAATGAAACGTCTGAAATCGATCTCGAAGTGATAAGGGAATTTTACAACTCTAATATACAAGCGTATCCCGAAGTAGCGAACCTTTTCGTGAACGAGAGAATGAACATATACGTCGAAGGGTACGGGGTTGTTGGCATCGTCACGCAGAATTCGGAGATAATGGAGATATCCGAGGGCGAACTTGCCGACCCAACGGTCAAGATAAACACGGACATGCAAACCATAGAGAAGATTATGAACGGGGAAGTATCCGTTGTGGATAAACTCAAGAGCGGCGACATAACTTTCGAAGGGGTGGGTTTCTTCAATTGGCTGAGGTTGGCATTTGCGAATTTCATTTTCAGTATTCTGTCATTCTTCGGGATGGTGTAAAGCGAAGTTTCGGTAAAAACCGAACAAAATCGAAACCTATTTTAAATCCCCTGACAAGGAATAAATCATGAAATGTTTGAAAGCATTCGGTGGATTAGGAGTATTTTTTGTTTTAGCCCTTGTTCTTGGCGGGATCGTTTCTTATCAGGCTTATCAGGCCAACCCCTACCCCAGTTTCGGGGAGGCCTCCTTGGAGAAATTCGCTTCCTGTCCAGCGCTTGAAAACGCGTTCAAGGAAGCGCAGCAAAAGAGCAGGGCATATCCCATGCCTGGAATTATAGGAGTTCCCATGCTGCAGGTTTTTGAAACAAGCGTTGCAGCGGATGGCGCGGCGAAAGCGACGCCGCAGTATTCCGAGACGAGCATACAGGTCGCTGGGGTTGACGAAGCGGATATCGTGAAAACGGACGGCGAATACATCTACACGTTGTCAAGCGAAACGTACAAATACGGGAACGGTAAAAGCAAACTCATAATAGCGAAAGCGTATCCGGCGGAAGCGAGCGAAATCCTGAGCGAAACGGGTCTCGAAGATTTCTACCCCCAGGAGATGTTCATCCATAATAACTACGTCTTGATTTTCGGCTCCACCAGGCAGGAAATCCCTGTTCTATACGAGGAGGTTCCGGCTGGGGTTCCAAGGAAGATGATATATCCCTATTACAGCCAGTTGACAACCGTACAGGTATGGGACGTTAGCGAGAAAGAAAGCCCGGAACTCGTCCGTTCCGTGGACTTCGAGGGGAATTATCTGTCTTCTAGGAAGATCGGTCCCCATGTTTATTTCATGATCAATTCCTACCCGAATTACCGGATCCTGGAGGAAGGGTCAGGAGAAGACCTGATCCCGCTCTACAGGGACAGAACAGGGGAGGATGTGGAAAAAAACGTTTCCTTTTCAAGGACATGCAAGTGCGCGGATGTCGAATACTTCGAGCCGATAAACCCGGAGAGGTTCGCCACCATTGCATCGATTTCGATGGACGATCCCGAAGCCGAGATATCTAAAGAGGTCATAGTGGGATCTGGCCAGAACATCTACGCCTCCCTCGAAAATTTATACGTCGCGGAGATGAACTACCCGTTCTGGTTCGGGGTCAGAGCGGGAGGAACCACAGCAGAGAGAACGATCGTGCACAAGTTCTCCCTGGATGAGGGGGATATCGAATACGTGGGTCACATGGAAGCCCCGGGGAGGATTCTCAACCAGTTCTCCATGGACGAATACGATTCGCACTTCAGAATAGCAACCACAGCCGGTAGACTGACTAGAACGGGCGGTTCGACATCAAACAACGTTTACGTTTTTGACGAAGACCTCGAGATGGCGGGGAAGATCGAGGATATCGCCCCGGGCGAATCGATATATTCAGCGAGGTTCATGGGCGAAAGGGGTTACCTGGTTACCTTCAAAAAAATCGATCCCTTCTTCGTTATCGATCTCTCGGATCATAAAAACCCGAAAATACTCGGCAAACTGAAGATACCGGGTTATTCCGATTACCTGCATCCTTACGACGAGAATCACATCATAGGGATAGGGAAGGATACTGAAGCGGCTGAGGAAGAAGCAGGGGATTTCTCCTGGTATCAGGGTGTGAAGATCGCGATTTTCGACGTCACCGATGTTAAGAATCCAAAGGAAATGCACAAAGTTGTTATAGGAGACAGGGGAACGGATTCCTACGTTCTGCACGACCACAAGGCCTTCCTGTTTGACAGGGATAAGAACCTTCTGGTCATCCCGATCCTTCTCGCAGAGATGGCAGAGTATCAGAAAAGCGGGGAAAGAAGGTCTTGGGAACACGGGAATTACGTGTTTCAGGGAGCGTATGTTTATGACGTAACGCTGGAGAACGGGTTTGACTTGAAGGGACGGATCACCCACTACGACGACGACCAGGTCTTCCTGAAGAGCGGATATTATTACTTCGATGACGAGTATTCTGTGAAACGCTCGCTCTACATCGACAACGTTTTGTACACCGTCTCGGGAAAGAAGATCAAGCTCAACGATCTAGACAATCTTTCAGAGATAAAGGAGCTTGTTTTCGGGGAAGAAGGAGAATAAAGCAATTCCACGAGCCTGAACATTTATATAGAAATTATTTATATATAAAAGTCATAATCATATCTAACGATTGACAGCTTGGATTTATGATTCAGGTCGTCTTCCGACACTCATGTTTAATTAGGAGGTTTAATATGCAACCTATACCGCAAAATTACATGGCTTACGACAGGACTATCGTGGTCTTCTCTCCTGATGGAAGGCTGCTGCAAGTGGAATACGCAAGGCAGGCCGTTAAGAGAGGGAGTACAGCGATCGGTTTGGTAGTGAAAAGCGGAGTGATTCTGGGGGCTACGAAATCTTCAGGTCCTTTGAGCGTTAGCGACACGTACAAAAAGGTATTCGAAATAGATAATCACATAGGGCTGGTTGGTTCCGGCATCCTGGCAGATGCGAGGGATTTGGTTGAGACCGCCAGGGTTAAGGCTCAGATAAACAAGATAACATACGGAGAGCCCGTATCAGTTCAGACTTTGGGGAAATACCTGGCAAACCACAAACACATAGCAACGCAATACGCCGGTCTAAGGCCTTTCGGAGTGGGTCTGCTGATCGGAGGGCCCTCCGATCAGCAGACCCACTCCGAAAGGCCTTAGACCGGCGTATTGCGTTGCTATGTGTTTGTGGTTTGCCAGGTATTTCCCCAAAGTCTGAACTGATACGGGCTCTCCGTATGTTATCTTGTTT
>JAGMCY010000040.1 GCA_023128965.1 Candidatus Aenigmatarchaeota archaeon
GTGCGAGAAGTTGATGTCCACCGTTGATGATGCATCCCTTGTGAGGTTATAACCTGTCCCTCCATTCGCGGTTATGTTATTGCAAGATGCGTTGTTGTCGTTCGTGGCCTGTTCCTGCGACAGGAATGTTACCCCAACGGTTACACAATCTGAAACGTTTATGCCAACCCAACCTCGAACTGTCACGTTCATCGTTGTCGTTCCTGTCTCGTACGTAGCTGAATCTGCAGACGGAACTGCGGTGAATGAGATCGCTGCAAGGATTCCCAAGACCACCAAAGTCCCCAATAAACTGATTTTACCCATCATAGTTAACTATTTAAATTCTGGTATATAAAAGTTTTTTAACTTTCCTTTATCTCTTTACTATTACCGAATTATAACATCCTTAACAAATTTAAAAAATCACTCCATTTCTTCCATGATGTAGATGGTCGTGTTGTAGTCCCTGGGGTCCTGTTCTGAAGGGATGGTCAGCCAGAAGTAGAGGGTCGTCACGTTGCTCGTCCCTGCCGACACACCTGACCTCATGAGCTGGTACGAAGTCGACAACTGGATGGTTTCCGAACCGGGCGAGGTCGAATTGACAGTAACGTTCCCTATGCCTATAACAAAGCTCCCGTTGACCAGGTCATCCGTCGCCCTTACCGAGACGTTAACGGTCCCGCATTCCGAAGTTGACGAATCGGTCACGTTGTAATCCCCGTTATCAACAGCGGAAACGTTAACCTGACTGGGGTCCTGCTCGCTGAAACGTATCCCTGCCTGGAGCTGCGAAGTCATCGTGAAGTCAACGTTGCAGGCGCTCACGGTCAAATTCAGGACAGTTGTATTCGAATTCATCCTCCCCGAGGAATCGTTCACGTACGTTGTGTTGTAGAAGAACGTCCCAGTCGAATTGCCCACGTTCACGTTCACTGAATACCAATTGTCACCCGGACTGCCCGCGCAGCTCCCCGTGTCCGACATGGTTGTGTTGAAAACGCTCCCGTTTGACTGCGTCACGGTCGTCCAGACCGTGTCCACCCCTATGTTGTCCGAAACTCCTGATACGTTCAGGCAGACAATCGTGTCCGTGTTCACGCTTCCTGATTTGTTTATGTACTTGCTCCCTATCTGGGGATTGGTCAAATCAACTGTGAAAGTCCTGTTCGTGTCGCTCCAGTCGTTGTTACCAGCAGTGTCGTTGCAGTAGACGCCCCACTTCCAACTGCCTTCGGCTATGCCGCTCACCGTGACGTTCCACCAAGTGTCGTTTTGAGGAGTCGAATTGGTCTGGTTCGCTTCCCAGGTCCCTGTCCAGTTTCCCCAGAGCTGGAGGACGTCTGGAGCGAAGTTGTCAGAACACTTCAAATCGAAGATAATGCTCCCATCTGAATCGTTCAAATAATCCACAGGGTTTGTCCCCATGGAAGCTGTCGGGTTGGTCAAGTCCACCGTGAACGTCCTGTTCACATCGCTCCAATCCTCATATCCTCCTGTGTCATTACACCATGCATCCCACTTCCATACGCCTTCTGGGATTCCACTAACGGTTTTGTTCCACCAGGCGTCGTTTCCCGGTGATGAATTGGTCTGGTTCGCATGCCACCCCGACCAGTTGCCGTAGAGCTTTAGTGTATCGACACCTACATCATCCGAGCACTTCAAATCGAAAGTGATGGAACCGTCTGAATCGTTGTAGTAGACGACAGGATTCGTCCCAAGAGAAGCTACCGGGGGGACGTAGCCTTCTATCGTTATGTTATGTTCTGAACCTAGTGATAGGCTAAAGTTTAGCTCTCCATTGGCCTGTGATGCGAGATTACAGTTTGCATCATTACAGTCATTTCCGTCCATCTTTGCACTGTAAGTAATAGTTGTGTTGGGCATCTGCACCGTCAGATTTGTCAAGCCCGTCCCGTCCAGGTAGATTGTTGCGTTTTTCGTGTCGCTGCTGGGAGAGGTTGCTGATAAAATGAGGATGTCGATGTTCGTGTTGTTTTTTATTTCCGGCGTCAGGGTGTATTTGTAAGTTATGTTGACATAGGAAGGGTCTGTTTCATTTGTCATCCACCATGGACCACTTCCTACTAGTTTCAAATTTAACCAATACCACGCTCTTGTATAATCTGCTGACCAATCTACACTAAAGTTTCTGTTTATCCATGTATACTCAGGTACCCCAGGAACAGTTTGATTATAATCTACATCAAAGTCATGGGTAGCATATCTTTTGATACCTAAATAGGGAGTACCACCTATTTTATACCAAGTAGAAATATTTATATTTTTGATTATAGTTGGGATGAAAACTCCTAAATCATCTGGAGATGCTAGAATAAAGGAACTACATGTTCTAATTTCTTCAGTTACTGGTGGTGTTAAAAGCAAAGTTCCAGTATCCTTGAACTTCTGATCTATTAGTGCCCCATGTGTTGGAGGATCATCACGAAAATAATAATCTACTACTGCTGTTCCTGTTACGTTAACAAGAAATACATAGTTTCTCTTACCAGTGTTATTTGTATTATCAGTTACATTTACAATTAAAGAATAAAATCCTTGTCTTGTTACTGTGAAATTTCCTGTGATGTTATTTTCATTTGTTGAAATGTTGACAGTTTCATCTGGTCTTGTTGTTATATTATATGTAAAATCAGAGCAAGCTGTGCTATTTGGATAGAAAACAGAGATATTAAATTCAATTAAATCATTTATATTAGCTGTTTGATTACTTGAGATATTAATCATTATGTTGTTGATATTATCTATGAATTCATTAGACGAATAATTATTATTTTCTGCGCTTTTTTCAAAAAGGCCATAAAGATTCTCTGAGACTACATTCTGAATTAGACCGTTGTTATCAGAAACCCATAAATATATACCTCTCTTATTTAAATTAGCCGTGTTGTTTGTTAAAGTGTTGTTATTGCTTGAACTCAAATAAAAGCCATACATACCATTCGAACTAGCTGTGTTGTTTGTTAAAATGTTGTTATTGCTTGAACTCAAATAAAAGCTATTGACATTATTCGAACTAGCTGTGTTGTTCGTTAAAGTATTGTTAGAGCTTGAAAACAGATAGAAGCCATATAGTGAAAATGAAACATTAATATCATAAACTGTTGAGTTTGTTGTATAAGCCAATAAAACATGATCTAGATTATTAGAAGCTGTTACTGATATATTATTGCAACCTACTAATCCAATGAAAGAGTAGCTTGAGCTTAAATCTAGAGCTGTGTCGTTTGGGCATGCTCTATCAATACCATCATAATAATCAATTGGTAATCCATTTATTGTGTTGCTAGTGCTTATGTTGTTTTGATAATGAGAAAGACTACTGCCACTAACATACAAACCCTGCTGTTTTGTTGTGCTGTTCTTTGTAACTAAAATAGTATTGTTCGTTAAAGTGTTGTCAGAGCTTGAATCTAAATAGAAGCTATGCAGCTCATTTGAACTAGCTGTGTTATTTGTTAAAGTGTTGTTATTAGAGCTTAAACTCAAATAAAAGCCATGATAGTCATTTGAACTAGCTGTGTTGTTTGTTAAAGTATTGTTAGAGCTTAAACTCAAATAAAAGCCATACAGCTCATTTGAACTAGCTGTGTTGTTTGTTAAAGTATTGTTAGAGCTTGAACTCAAATAAAAGCCATACAGCTCATTTGAACTAGCTGTGTTGTTTGTTAAAGTATTGTTAGGGCTATTAGATAGTCCGAAGCCATACACCTCATTTGAACTAGCTGTGTTATTTGTTAGAGTATTGTCAGAGCTTGAAGTAAAATGGAAGCCACTAACCACATTCAAATTAGCTGTGTTGTTTGTTAAAGTATTGTTAGAGCCTCCACTCAACTGGAAGCCATATATATCATTTGAACTAAAATTGTTATTAGAAATAATATTATTATCTGAATAAAATGTAACACCATAATAATTATTTGTCAATGTGTTTCCTGAAAATTCTGTTACTGTTGTGTTTATTTCTAAGCCTTGTTCTCCTGCTGAAAAACCCCACCCGCACTCGCTTAACTGACTGTTTGTCATTGAAAAAGTAGAGCCAGAATCCACTATGAAGGCGAATTCGTATGATGCGTCGGTCGAGTTTATCAGTGAACCATCATTATTGTTATCAGTAATGTTTAATATTCCGCCTGACCAGACATGAATAGCTGATTCACCGTCTGCTGTTAAATCCATTAATAAGGTGACATTTATTAAAGTTAAATTTCCGCTGTTTAAAATGTTTAAATCTTTGTTTTGTGCTATAGTAATTACTTCATTTTGCTTTGTGCAGCTTGTACTTATGTTCCAATCATTATCTGTTGGAACATCACAAGTCACAACCGTCAAATTCAGAACAGTCGTGTTCGAATTCACCCTCCCCGAGGAATCGTTCACGTACGTGGTGTTGTAATAGAAAGTCCCGCCTGAATCGCCCACGTTCACGTTCACCGAATACCAATTGTCACCCAAACCACCTGCGCAGTCGCCATCGTCTAACATGGTTGCGTTGAAGACGCTCCCGTTTGATTGCGTGACTGTGGTCCAGACAGTATCGACGTACTCGTTATCGGATACGCCTGATACGTTCAAACACACGGTTGTGTTCGTGCTCACGCTTCCTGATTCGTTTATGTACTTGTTACCTATCTGCGGGTCTTGCAAGTCAACGGTGAACGTCCTGTTCACCTGACTCCAGTCTCCCTGGTTTATTGTGTCGTTACACCACGCATCCCACTTCCACATCCCCTCTGGTATTCCATCGACCGTGACGTTCCACCAAGCGTTGTTAGAAGGGGAAGAATTGGTCTGGTTCGCGTGCCACCCCGACCAGTTGCCGTAGA
>JAGMCY010000041.1 GCA_023128965.1 Candidatus Aenigmatarchaeota archaeon
GGCTCAACACCACTGTTCTAGAAAAACACGAGGTTTCGATTGTGGTCCTCTCGAAAGTTCCGGTTGAATCGGGCACCACCGAGACCGTTGATGTGATCCTTTCCAATACCGGGAATGCCCCTGTGAACCTCTCATTGAATTTCACCTTCCCGGAGGGGATAAACATTGGATTTTCGCAGATGAAGAACATTACAATCCCGGCCTTTGGGCAGGCCGAGGTCCTGATGAACATAACCGTGCCGTACAAAAAGGAATATGCTGGAAAGGAATTCGAAATAACGCTCCAGGCAGGGGATTTTTCGAATAAAACCGTAACGATTGCGGCTTCCGCCGAATTCCATGAGATATTTCTCGAAGACGGCGGCTTTGTGAAATTCGAGGGTGGAATAAACTATTATTCCGTTAGAGTGAAGAACAATGGCACAACAGAGGAAACAATTCTTTTAAACGCCGCTGCCCCGGACGGGTGGGATGCCTCGCTCTCCCCCGGGGTTGCGGTCGTTCCTCCGGGTTCCTCTGCCAATATTTCCATTAAGGTTAGGGTCCCGGAGGCGGTTCCGGCGGACTCCGGCCCGGAAATTATTGTGAGTGCGGATTACCTGAACTGCGAGAGAAATGGTGTAAAGGAAACCATTACAATCGAGAACTCCCCACCCACTGCTGGTTTTTCCGTGATTCCCGAGAAGGGACGTGTAGTTTTCAATGCCTCTGCCTCGTCAGACCCGGACGGGGTAATTGTTGAATACCAATGGGAGATCAATGGGATTAATTTCTCAGGGCCAGTGGTGAGTTATTCCTTCGCGGAGCCAGGGAAATACCAGGTAAAGTTGAGGGTAACGGATAACCTCGGTAAAGCGGACGAGAGGGAGGAAACAGTGACAATCAAGAAGGAGAATTCCCTGAGGGCCCTTGAATCGGATGCTGACGACCACAGCTTGATGCTAACTGGAGCGATTGCTGTGGTTATGCTGGGCGTAATAGTATTCATGTACTGGAAAATGCACGAACAGGAGAATGTCCTGCTCTCAAAGATTATCTAGCTGGAATCAAAGCAGAG
>JAGMCY010000042.1 GCA_023128965.1 Candidatus Aenigmatarchaeota archaeon
TTTCTGACAACACCTGGAGAAAGCCTTGACAATGAGAAAACAACGACATTCAGCGACGCATTCAAGTACCTACTGGTTCTGGGGATAATAGTATCGGTTCTTGGAGCAGTGGTGGCGGTCTTTTGGACGAGTTTCGCATTCAGCTTTATACCGACTGGAGCAATACCACCTGAAGCAACAGGCTTTCTCAGTGCACCATCTATATTCGTGATGAGCTTGGTCGGGAGTTACGTAGGGTTGGTCATAGGAGCGCTTATCTGGGGATTGTGGCTTCACCTCTGGGTGTATGTAGTGGGGGCAAGAAAAGGCATAGAACAGACAATGAAATCAGTTTTTTACGGTTGTACCCCAAACTACCTGTTAGGCTGGATACCTCTAGTCAACATTATAGCAGCTATATGGTGCTTTATATTAACAGGTATGGGCATAGTGAAATACCAGGAGATAACAGGGGGAAAGGCAGCGCTCGCGATAATAATAGCATTGGTGATACCAGTAGTTATAATAGGTGCACTTTTAGTTACTTTCCTAGGATCACTGATAAATTTAGCTATGTTACAAACAGGCACAATACCAGGTTTTTAAACCCGCCCTCTTTCTTTTATTTTTGAAATTTAAGGTAGAATAAACAATTCATAATCATGGGAACATCTTCCTTTGAAAATTGGCACGAACTGGAAGCAAAAGATACGTTGAAAAGACTACGAAGTTCTGAAAATGGTCTTGGGGAGGAGGAAGCGGAATCCCGCCTCAGGAAATTCGGGTATAATGAACTAAGGAAGGAAAAGGGCATCAGCAGGATAGAGATATTCGTTTCCCAGTTCAAGAGCTTCTTAATACTAATACTAATAGCAGCCACTATTTTTTCCGCCCTGGTAGGAGAGGTGATTGACGCAATCGCGATAATAGTGATAGTTATACTCAACGCGATTTTCGGTTTCGTGCAGGAATACAAAGCGGAGAAGACGATAGATGCCCTGAAGAAGTTAACGTCTCCCGAGGCTGTTGTGATACGCAAAGGGAAGGAAAGAAGGATAGCTAGCAAACTCCTCGTCCCTGGCGACATAGTCCTTCTCGAAGGGGGGAGCAGGGTCCCCGCGGACATCAGGATAATAAGGGAATCAGAGTTGAAAATAGATGAGGCAATCCTTACAGGAGAATCGGTTCCTGTTTCTAAAGACCCAGGGGTTATGAAAAACGTTCCGCTAGCGGAGAGAAAGAACCTCGTTTTCACAGGGACCCTCGTGACTTATGGAAGGGGCATGGGCGTGGTTGTAGAAACGGGGATGAAGACCGAAATAGGGAAGATAGCAAAGGTTGTTCAAAAGGCGGAGGAGGAGCCAACTCCCCTTCAGAGAAAGCTTGATGTTTTCGGGAAGAGACTGGGTGTTATAATCCTTCTCATATGCATTGCCGTTGTTGTAATAGGCGTGATAAGGGGAGGGCCGCTCACAGGCCAGCCCATAACACAATCCCTTATCATCATGATGGTGATAACGGGGATCGCTCTTGCAGTTGCCGCAATCCCAGAGGGCCTCCCCGCTGTTCTGACCATAACCCTCGCTTTAGGCCTACAAAGGCTCGCAAAACATAACGCCCTGATAAGGAAACTGCCTGCAGTCGAAGCCTTGGGCTCAACAACCATCATATGCGCTGACAAGACCGGAACTTTGACGAAGAACGAGATGATGATAAGCGGGATATGGTTTCCGGACAAATCAATAGAGGTTACGGGAGAGGGGTACAAACCAGAGGGAAAATTCCTCTTGAACAAAAGGGAAATCGATTCCAAAACGAGGCAAACACTTTCCATGATCCTGAGAACAGGGACATTGTGCACGAACGCGACCATTGAGACGAACGAGAAGCATGGCATAATAGGCGACCCTACGGAGGGGGCGATAGTCGTCGCGGCAAAGAAAATCGGACTTGATAAAATCGAACTGGAAAAGGAACACAAGCGAATGAAAGAAATACCCTTTTCTTCTGAAAGGAAGATGATGACCACGATAAACAGAACGGAGGGAGGAAAATCGACGGCATGCGTCAAGGGCGCGCCGGAAGTCATTCTGGAACTCTGCGAGAAGATAATGATCGAGGGCAAGGTCAAAAAAATGAACAAAGAGTGGAAGCAAAAGATTTTGTCAGAGAACCATGAAATGACCAACAGGGCCTTACGTGTTCTTGCGATAGCCTACAAGGAGATGGAACGAAGAGACGAGAAATCAGCGGAGAAAGGGTTAACGTTCCTCGGACTCGTGGGGATGATGGATCCTCCGAGGGAGGAGGCAATTGAAAGTGTAAAGTTATGTAAAGAAGCTGGGATAAAGGTCGTGATGATAACAGGTGATCATAAGAACACGGCTGTCGCGATAGCGAAAGAAATTGGTTTGATGGAGGAGAAAAGCAGGGTACTGAGAGGACCTGAGATGGAATCGATGTCGGATGAGGAGTTCGAGAAAATCGTGGAAGACATCGCTGTTTACGCAAGGGTTAACCCCCTCCACAAGGTCAGAATAGTCGATACCCTCAAAAAGAGAGGGGAGATAATCGCGATGACAGGGGACGGGGTTAACGATGCGCCGGCCTTGAAAAAGGCTGACATAGGGATAGCGATGGGGATAAAGGGAACGGACGTTGCGAAGGAAGCCTCGGACATGATATTGAAAGACGATAACTTCACATCAATCGTGAGGGCGGTTCATGAAGGGAGATCGATATACGACAACATAAAGAAGTTCATCCAATATTTGTTGTCAAGCAACATGGGCGAAGTTCTGATAGTGTTCATCGCGATCCTGATAGGTTTTCAGGACCCTTCCACCCTTTCCATCATAATCCCCATAACAGCGATACAGCTATTATGGATAAACCTGTTGACAGACGGGTTGCCTGCGCTAGCTCTTGGCGTCGACCCACCTTCGCCGGGGATAATGAGCAGGCCGCCAAGGGACCCCGAGGAGAAGATATTGACAAGGGGGATGTCCATTGACATAACAACCGTTGGAATAATAATGTGCGTGGGGACCCTTCTGTTATTCGCCCTTAACCTCCCATCAGGCGGGACGAAAGCGGTGACAATAGCATTCACAACTATCGTTATGTTCGAGATGGTCCGCGTCCAATCAGTCAGGATGAAATATAAACTGGGCGTGTTCTCGAATAAAAAGCTCATAACAGCAATAGCGATCTCCATACTCTTACAGATAATCATCATCTACACCCCCTTCTTTCAGCCCATATTCGGAACAACTCCACTCGCTTTGATTGAATGGGGGGAAATAATCCTAGTTTCGAGCACGGTATTGATTATTATGTGGATCAAAAATAAAATTATAAAGGAAAAACCATGGGAATGATATGATTTTAGCGTATGTTTTGCTTTTCATTGCAGGGTTGGCTCTTCTGATAAAGGGAGCTGACATTGTGGTGAAATATGCCTCCCAGACAGCCCGTCTCCTTAACGTGTCCAATTTCATGATCGGCCTAACCCTGGTGGCTTTCTCCACGACTCTACCGGAACTGTCCGTTTCTATAATGTCCGCCTTCTCTGGTGCGGTTGACATAGCTATCGGAACAGTACTGGGCTCAATAATAGCAAACTCTGCGCTCATACTTGCACTCGCGGTCGTGTTCGTCCCACTCGCCACAAACAGGGATGTATTAAGGCTGAACTATATACTCCTGATATACCTTCTCATTCTCTCGCTACTTCTCATTGACGGGCTTGTGTGGTACGAAGGACTGGCCTTGATCATTCTGTTTGCCGCTTACATGGGAAACATGATCAAGAGGGGAAAAGGGACGGAATCAGAGACCAAGAAGAAAAAAACCAAAATACAGTACAACAATCAAGGAAGGATAGCAAAATACATCGTTTTCACGATATTTGGTGGAGGGCTTATTGTTGTAGGTGCCAGGCTTCTTATAGAATCCACAATAAACATATCAACTATTTGGGGCGTGCCTAAAATACTCATTGCGATTATAGCTGTCGCGATTGGAACATCCCTCCCCGAGCTGGCCGTGGTAATAACAGCAGCCTTCAAAAGAATGGTGGGGATATCTATAGGCGATATCCTTGGAGCGAACATGTTCAACGTCATGGTGCTTGGGACAACTTCTTTAGTATCCACGGTACCCGTTACGGCAAAGATACTCACAATAGTAATACCAATAATGCTCCTCGTTAACGTGCTCCTCCTGCTTTTTATGAGCGCGAAATGGCTCATGTCAAAGAAATGGCAGCTATCCAGAGCCGAGGGAGTCATACTTCTTGTAATCTATGTGATCTTCGTCTGGCTTCAGTTTGTGTGAACAACATCAAAATAATTGCAGTTCATCTAAAAATTTAATAATCATCGAATCAAAAAATCAAAAGTGTTACGTATGTTAACGATAATTTTCGCTATTTTGATATCATTCTTCACCGTGTTTTCCCTAACACCGAGCATGAAGAAATTCTTGGAAAGGGCTAGGATAGTCGGAATTGACCATCAGAAAATTGAAAGGCCGAAGCTTGCGACATCAGCAGGGGTTTTGGTCATATCAGGGGTCCTGTTGGGGGGATTTTTCTTCATAGGCGTAAACACATTTCTCATTCACTCGCCCATAAACCTGACCTATATGTTGGCGGCGTATTGCTCGATAATCATAATCACGTTCATAGGATTTCTGGATGATCTCAACATCACCAAGAGACCGAAAAAGAACAAGGGCATTGAAGACTTCAGGATAGGCCTTAAGCAGTGGCAGAAACCTTTGCTCACGTTACCTGCGGCCATCCCGTTGATGGCTATAATGGCAGGGACGAGCGTGATGAACTTGCCTTTAATCGGAGCAATAGATTTCGGAATAATTTATCCTCTCCTTTTGATACCAATAGCTGTCGTAGTCGTGAGCAACGTGACGAACATGCTTGCCGGGACGAACGGGCTGGAGGCAGGACTCGGTTTCGTTTCAATGTTCTTCCTTGGCCTCTACACTTTCATGCTAGGTCGTATGGAGGCTAGCATAATAGCGTTCACCCTGTCCTTTTCCCTTCTCGCCTTTCTGAAATGGAACTGGTACCCAGCGAAGTTCCTTCCGGGCGATTCTCTGACATACCTTATAGGGGCTTCATTCGTTTCAATCATAATAATAGGAAACATAGAGAAATTCGGAATCATCATCTTCACACCATGGGTAATAGAAGCCCTCCTCAAACTCCGATCGAAATTCACTGCGAGGAGCTTGGGCGATCTGCAAGCGGACGGGACGTTAAGCCCTCCTTACAAGAAAATCTATTCACTAACCCACGTGGTCATGAAGATAAAGCCAATGAAAGAATGGAAGATAACAGCGATATTGATATCCTTCGAGATAATAATCTGCACAGCAGCGTTCTTTTTTATCTAGAGAATCAGCGGTCTACCATGTCTATGTAATCCCCGGTTATGTTCTCGGGGAAGTTGTCATAACGAACCTCGTATATTTTCATCCCTAGTTTATCGTAGACCTTTTCGAAATAATCCTCCATCCCAGCCCCATTAAAAAGGTAAAGCCTGACGAAAACGCAATCATCAACCGCTTCCGGGAGGTATATCACAGCGTTCCCGGCGAAATAGATCATCCCAGGTATGGAATTTGGTCTGTCATTCCTTATGATCTGGTTACCTATTCCGATATCCTTCACATAAGCCTGGCCTTGCGGCGTTTTAATGATGGCCGTTACATTCCGCAAAGTTGCCGTATCCCCTTCGCCTGCCATGGAATAAGCGACGAGTACGGTCTGCCCACCACCTGAATATTCGAGCAGGGTTTTATCCCCCTCCTGGTAACTGTTTATCAAATTAAAAACAGGCAGAACGTCTACCTTCGCCCCCCAGTTTGCTATCTTCGACATGGCCCCGAATTTCGATATGAGGTCAGGAGAAACCATGACGTAGTCCACCTCGTATTTTTTAAGGAAGTTCAGACTCCCGTCAGATAACGGACTGGTGTAGAAAACCGCGACATCCTGGGTTGGCCTGCGGCTGTGATAGCCACCATCAACAAGCGTTATCTTTTTCGCAACGTATTGGAACCACCACCCGAAGTCCCACCATTCAAGCAGAACAGCATCCTCCGGTGTGTTGTCCCTGAGCCAGATTAAAGACTCATACCATTCATCCGTGAGCGAACTGCCTATCCCGTTCGCCATCAGCCAGCCTGATGCGAAATTCGTGAATACAACCAAACCGATAAAAACGCCGCCTGTTATTTTCAGGTATTGGTAGCCTCTGTCCTTCACGAACTTCCTGCTTCCTTCCAAAAAATATTTCCCCCCTCTTATCAGGAAATAACCCGCTGCTATAGAAACGGGAAAAGCGAACACGAAGGCGAGCCTCATGGCCCCCATTGCAAGCATCATGCTTGAGATGAACATTACCACAACGAGTATGTGCTCAAGGTCTCCCCTTTTGAACACGAATTCATAACACATCAGGATTATGCCTAACGCGGAAAAGTATATGGCAGAGAGGTAAACGAGAAAGGCAGGCCATTGAAACGCCTTGACGGCGTATTCAGTTCCGAAGGTCGATAGGGTGTTTCGCAAGAAATTACCTGCTGTCTGGGACTCAGCAACGGTTGAAGGTATAACACCAATCGTCATGGGATTGCTTATCCTTTCTATATTTCCCCCGATCCATTCCCCGATATCCACGTATACATATGAAGCGATGCCCAGGGCAAAAAGCCCTACAAGAAAGAAAACGGGAACCACATAAGGCATGTATTCTTCTTTAACCACTTTAAACCTCTCGACTACATATCTCACCAAAAGAAGGCCAATTGCAGCGAGATTAACGATAACCTCCACTGAGTTTATGCTTGGTGAAATACCACCGAAAACCCTCGATACCAGAAAGAATGTGATGAACATCGGGATATGGGAATAAAAGAGGATTCTCGGAAACCTGTTGAGCAGAAGGGAAACTATAACGAAAAATCCTATTATTATCAGCGGAATCCTAACGCCACCCCATGCACCTGCCATCAGTGCGAAGAAAAGTCCAGAAACAATACCGTAAGCAATAGTTTTTATCGTTTTTACCCTCTCTTCTTCAAGATTCGTTCTGTGGATAATCGAGAATGGATGGAATACGAGGTATTTCCATGGAATATCCCTTATAATTTCCTTTTCTTTGACCTTGAAGCTCTTCACAAAGAAATAAAGTCCCAACACCATCAACACGCCCGATATCGGTTCCTTTTCAATAAACCCCGCAGACACCCTGTAAAGAATACCGGGGACAAACGCAAGGAATGCCGCCGATAACAAACCTATTTTTTTGGAGTTGAATAATTCTTTCCCCAGGAAATACATGAAGAAAACCTGAAGCGCCCCGAAAAACGCCGGAATCCATACACCTACCCAGTACCATGAAATCCCTAAAACGGGATAGAGGATGAAGTACATGATAGGGTATGCCCAGAATGTGACCAAATGCTCTGTGGTCCTATCAGGGCCTCCAACTGTGGTTCCCCACCGAGCAAGATAGTCCTGTGTTGGAAGTTCCCCGTATTCTATTATATACTCCCCCATCCTGAAGAAGAAATAGGGATCAATCGCCTGTAACCGTGGGTATTCGAGTTTCGTTCCAGGGATCGCACGTAAATACAGGGCCAAAAGGAATATGATTATCAAAAGAAATACCCAGTAGTTCTTTTTAAGCATTTCTTTCCCATTTTCCATAAATGGATAATGTCCAACGCGTTATTTAAAATTATCTCCATGAATCCCAAAACCACGATTGTCGAACAAAGGTTAAAATATTTAAAACCCACGTATTCCTTATTTAATAAGGTTTTATCATGAGCGTAGGAATCGTAGGTTACGGAGCATACGTTCCCCAGTGGAGGATAAAGTCAGCGAACATAGCGAAGATATGGGGATCTGATCCGGAGAGGCTCAAAACACTTTTGGAGGAAAAGAGCGTTCCGGGGCAGGACGAAGATACCGCGACTATGGCCGTTGAAGCCAGCATGCGCGCGCTAGCAATAGCCGGTATAGACCCGAAGCTAATAGGAGCGGTTTACGTAGGGAGCGAGAGCCATCCTTACATCGTCAAGCCGACTGCTTCCATAGTTGCGGAGGCGATAGGCGCGACCCCCGAATTAACCGCCGCAGATCTTGAATTCGCCTGCAAGGCCGGGACCGCTGGCATACAAATATGCATGGGGATGATAGAATCCGGAAGGATGAGATACGGGCTGGCGATAGGTTCTGATACAGCGCAGGGGAGGCCAGGAGACGAGTTGGAATACACGGCCGCTGCAGGAGCGGGCGCCTACATAATAGGAAAGGAAAACGTGATAGCGAAGATAGAGGATACGTATTCCTTCACCACAGACACCCCGGATTTCTGGAGGAGGGAAGGCGAGGATTTCCCAAGACACAGCGGTCGCTTTACGGGCGAGCCAGCATATTTCAGGCACGTGATATCCTCGACAAACGGCCTGCTCAAAAAGATAGGAAAAACGGTTGATGATTTTGACCACTTCGTTTTCCACCAGCCCAACATGAAGTTCCCGCTGGCCGCAGCTAAAGTCCTGGGGATTCCCAAGGAGAAAATGATGACAGGCATGCTGGTCTCGCAGATAGGAAATACGTATTCCGCCTCCACTCTGATAGGCCTGGCTAGGATACTTGACACCGCAAACCCAGGGGACAGGATACTAGCGACGTCATTCGGGTCAGGTGCGGGATCGGATTCATTCTCTCTGGTTGTCAGGGATCCCATAAAAAAAAGAAGAAATAAGGAAAATTCAATAGACGAGATGATAAAAAATCCGAAATATGTTGATTACGCGGAATACGTTAAATTCAGGAGGAAGATAAAGGGCGTGAATTCATGAATGAATTAAAACCTAAAAGGGGCGTAGCGATAATAGGGATAGGCATAACGAAGTTCGGCGAGCACTGGAACCTCGGCCTGAAAGAACTCGCTGTACAAGCCGGGACAAAAGCAGTTGAAGACGCCGGGATTTCAGGAGAAGACATACAGCTTGTTGTAGGAGGAAATATGTCAAGTGGATTGTTCACAGGGCAGGAACACGAGGCCGGACTCCTCGCTGACTACCTCGGGTTGAACCCCATACCAGCGATAAGAACAGAAGGAGCATGTTCTTCGGGTGGATTGGCGATGAGGGTCGGATGCTTAGCGGTCGCCTCCGGCATGTATAATTTCGTTGCCGTAGGTGGGGTCGAAAAGATGACGGATGTTTACGGCCCGCAAGCGACTACTGCCTTATCAGGAGCGATGGATTACGAGACTGAAGCGTACTTCGGGGCGACGTTCCCTGGGATATACGCCTTGATAGCGAGGAGACACATGCACGAATACGGAACCACTCGAAAACAACTGTCTCTTATCGCTGTTAAAAACCACAGGAACGCCCTTCACAATCCCTACGCGCAATACCGAAAGAAAATAACGATCGGGGACGTTGAGAAATCCATGATGGTGGCTGACCCCCTGAGACTCCTTGACTGCTCCCCGATAACGGACGGTGCGGCGACAGTCATACTCGCCCCTGCTGATCTCGCAAGAAAGTACACCGACACCCCGATCTATGTGAGGGCCTCCGCCCAGGCCTCGGATACGTTAAGCCTCTTTTCGCGAAGGAGCATTACGACGCTTGACGCAACTGTTTACGCTGCAAAGGAAGCGTACAGGCAAGCGAGACTCTCGCCAAAGGATATCGATTTCGCCGAAGTCCACGACTGCTTCACCATCGCGGAAATATGCGCTTACGAAGACTTGGGATTCACAGAAAAAGGAAAGGGAGGAAAGTTAATCGAGGAAGGCGAGACCGAGATGGGAGGGAAAATCCCCGTGAACGCATCCGGAGGATTGAAAGCGAAGGGTCACCCTGTGGGGGCGACAGGTATTGCCCAAATAGTGGAAATCGTGAAACAACTCAAGGGAGAAGCTGAGAAACGCCAGGTCAAAAACGCAGAGTTAGGTTTAGCGCACAACGTCGGCGGTTCTGGCGCGACAGCCACGGTCCACATCCTTTCAAGAGACAGATAAGGTCGATGTATATGGCTAAAGAATTTGCAGTTCCGTTCCACTGGAGAAGGTTCAAGGAGAGGTATCGGCTGATAGGATCGAGGTGCGATCACTGCGAAAAGTGTTTTTACCCGGCCAGGGTTATATGCCCGGGTTGCAGGAGGGGAGGGCACATGAAAGAGATCAAATTCTCAGGGAAGGGGAAGGTCCATTCCTATACGATCATACGGGTTCCTCCCGAAGGATTCAGGGAATACATCCCCTATATAATCGTGATAGTGGAACTCGAGGAAGGAGCGAAAGTCCTCTCGCAGATAGTTGACTGCGAACCAAAGGATGTTAAAATCGGAATGCGAGTAACGTCTTGTTTCAGGCGGATAAGAACGGAAAACGAAACAGGTCTCGTTCTCTACGGGTTCAAGTTCAGATCGGTGTGATTTCTAAAATTATTTAAATCTTGAAAATGTTTTTATTGAATATGGGGTTCTTATCAGGATTTGACGGGGGTTGGGATTTTCAAATTCTTTCGGAACTTTACAGTGAGTTCTTTGAGAACAAGAAAATAGATGAGAATGAATTCTTAGAAGTATTCGAAAAGATGTTAGACGAAGAGCTCGAAAAGGAAAAACCAAGAAAGAGGAGAGGCAAATACGAGGGGGATAAGGACGACGAAGAAGACGAAGGGAAGGAAGAATATCTGAAGGATTATGCGGAGGCATTTAAAAGGGAAATTGTAGACTACTTGCTTGCAGCTAAATTGAAGAATGAAGGACAGGAAACCATAAAGGCAGAATACAGATTTCACGAAAACGGAGAATACGGAACCGAACCAATGTATTCTAACGAGTTAAAACCGGAAGTCACGAACCTTAAATACGAAAACCCGGTTTTCTTCAACAGGCAGTGGACATACCAGCGAGTATTCATAGAAAACAAGGGGAGAGAGGAGACTGTTTACAGTCTGACCGTTAAGGCGATGGATTCGAGCGGAGTGGAAGTCGAAACTAAACACGATAAGAAGTTCGATACAGGATACATGACCTCTATGGACGGGAGGCAGGACGGAGAGATGGACAATGAAACAGGTCAAAGAAAATACTGGGAGTACTGGATAATAGACAAGGATACCGGAGAGGAGAGGATAGGTGAAGAGGGCATACACGAACAGAAAGTGAAGAAGAACGAAATGGTAGAGTGGAGGCTCGCCACGGAACAGGAATCAGGTTGCGGTGGCGGGATTAGTTATGATCCGGAAAGTCTTATGAACGATCCCACTATAAACAAATTATATCTACCGAGTTTCATCCAAAACTATATTTCGAATTTCAGAAGTCAAATTCGTTCTCCCATGACTTTCAGGCAAGGACAAGCGCTGCTGTAATGGTTTTTGGGATTAATAATTTAAGTTAGAACGCTATTTAATCTAATGGTAAATATCCTTCCTTTCCGGGGCTATCGTTATGACAAGGAAAGGGTTGATATAGGAAAAGTTGTTTCTCCGCCCTATGATGTCATAAACCCGAAGTTCCAAGAAGAGCTTTACAGGAGATCGGACTACAACATAGTGAGGATAATATTGGGGAAGGACGAGGGAGAAGATAACGAAAGTGAGAACAAGTACACGCGAGCCTATGGTTTTTTCGAATCATGGATAGAAGGTGGATACCTTAAACCCGACGGTAAACCGTGCATTTACGTGTATTCTCAGGAATTCGAAGTTAGCGGGGAGAAAAAGGAGAGGACAGGATTCGTGGCGGTTGTCGAACTTGAGGAGTTCGGAAAGAACATACTCCCGCACGAATTCACCTTGAAGGGTCCAAAGATCGGGAGAAGGTTATTGCTCGAAAAAACAAAAGCAAATTTCGGACAGATATTCTCCATTTATCTTGACCAGGAAAAGAGAATAGACTCCATCCTCGGGAAGGAGAAGAAGAAACCGCCGGAGTTCGACGTGACCGATGAGGAGGGGATAAGACACAGGTTCTGGGTTATCAACGACGAAGAAATGATAAAGGGGGTAGCGGAGGAGATGAGAGACAAGAAGGTATTCATCGCTGACGGGCATCACAGGTACGAAACCTCGCTTGAGTACAGCAAGGATCATCCGGAAAATGGGAAGGCGAAATACACCATGATGACGCTCGTCAATATGAAAAACGAAGGTTTAGTGATACTCCCGACACACAGGCTTGTCAACGAACTCGAACCCTTCGACAGAGAGCAGTTAATAGACAGACTGAAACAGAATTTCGATATAGAAACGATAGAATTCGAAGAAACCAATGAGAAGGGAAGGAAAGGAGAGATGTTCAAGAAGATGAAATCGGAAAAACACTCCTTTGGCATGTATTTAGGAGATAACAGATACTTTGTCTTCACCTTGAAGGATGAAGGCGTAATGGATAAAAAGGTGAAGGATTGTTCAAACCCATGGAAAAGGCTCGATGTAAGCGTACTCCACACACTCGTGCTGGAAGATCTGCTGGGGATTGACACCACAAAACCCGAAAAGCAGCATCATGTTGAATACGTAAAGGATACGAAAGATGCTGTGGACGAGTGCGTGGCAAAGGTTAAAAACGGGGAAAGCCAGATAGCTTTATTCATGAATCCGACAAGGATAGAGGAAGTTGAAGAGGTCGCGGAAAACGGGGACAAAATGCCTCAGAAATCAACGTTCTTCTACCCGAAGGTTTACACGGGTTTTGTCATTTATAAATTTTAAAGACAATCAACGTAAATTTTACGTAAACTTTTTAAAAATATCATACAATATATTACATTATCATATAAAGTTAAAATTTAAAGGGGTGGTTTGATGAAGAGTTGGGAAAAGCATATTAAGTTGTTCATACCAGGACCGGTTGAGGTATATCCTGACATGCTGAAAGAGGTTGGAAGGCCAATGGTGGGCCACAGGAGCAAGGCTTTCCAGGACCTTTTCGCTGATACGACTGAGAAGCTTAAGAAGATTTTGTTCACGGAGAATGATGTTTTTCTATCCACATCCTCCGCCACGGGCGTGTGGGAAGCATGCGTAAGGAATTGTATTGCAAAGAAAGCGCTTGCATGTGTGAATGGAGCTTTCTCTGACAAATGGCATAGCGTGGCTTTAAAGAACGGAAAAGAAGCGGACAGTCTTGAGGTTGACTGGGGGAAGGCGATAAAGCCTGAGATGATCGATGAGAAGCTCTCGACAGGTGAATACGACGCCCTGCTTTTCGTCCATAACGAGACGAGCACGGGTGTTGCGAATCCTTTATATGAAGTAGCGGAGGTCATGGAGAAATACCCTGATGTGATGTTCTTGGTTGACGCCGTCAGTTCAGTGACGGGGATGAAAGTAGAAGTCGATAAACTGGGGATAGACGTATGCCTGGCGAGCGTGCAGAAGGCGTTTGCCTTGCCGCCCGGTCTGGCGATATTCACCGTGAGCAAGAAAGCTTACGAAAAGGCCGAGAAGATAAAGAACAGGGGATACTATTTTGATTTCTTCGTTTTCAAAAAGTACCTAGAGAAAAACCAGACCCCCACGACGCCCTCAATCCCGCAGATATACGGCCTGAATAAACAGCTCGATAAAATGCTGGAGGAGGGCATGGAAAAGAGGTTTGAACGCCACAAGGAGATGGCAGATTATACGAGGAAATGGGCGGTTGAGCGGGGTTTCGAGCTCTTCCCCGAGAAGGGTTATGAATCCGACACGCTAACGGCGGTGACAAACAACAAGGGAATAGTGGTTGCGGACGTGATTAAAAAGCTGGAAGAGAAAGGAATAACGATAAGCAACGGATACGGTGACATAAAGGAAAAAACGTTCAGGATCGCCCACATGGGCGACACAAAACTCGATGAGATAAAGGAACTGCTTGAAATGATGAATGAGATACTGGGGGGTGGTTGAATGAATATCCTGATATCCGACCCGTTCTCGAAAGACCTTCCGGACAGGCTGAAGGAATTCGGCGAAGTCACGGATGACAGGAATGAGATTCCAAACGCGAACGTGATGCTGGTCAGGAGCGCCACAAAGGTTAACAGGGAAATGATAGACTCTGCAAAGAATCTCAAGCTCGTGATAAGGGGAGGAGTCGGAGTTGACAACATAGACGTTGAATACTGCAAGGAAAAGGGGATAGAGGTGAGGAACACGCCAGAAGCATCCTCAATCGCAGTCGCTGAATTGACGTTTGCCATAATGCTCTCCATACAGAGAAACATAGTGAAAGCTCACAACTCGACTAAAAACAACGAGTGGCTAAAAAAACAGCTGAAAGGAAGGGAGCTTTACGGCAAAACCCTCGGACTGGTGGGGATAGGAAGGATAGGGACAGAAGTTGCGAAGCGGGCGAAGGCGTTCGGGATGAACGTGATTGCTACCAGGGAAAGCGAAGAGCAATCCGAATACGCTGAAATAGTGGACCTGGGCGAACTCCTCGAAAAGTCCGATTTCATATCGTTCCACGTCCCGCTGACAGAGGAAACGAAAGGCATGGTAAACAAGGAAACGATAGAGAAGATGAAGGACGGCGTGGTGATAATAAACAATGCCAGGGGGAAAGTTGTCATCGAAAACGATCTTGCGGAGGCCCTGAAATCAGGGAAGGTGGGCTACGCCGGTATCGATGTTTACCAGCAGGAGCCACCCGAAGGTTCACCTTTGCTTTCGGTCGAAAATATCTTGCTCACACCACACATTGGGGCGCAGACATACGAAAACATGGACAGGATAGGGGATATAGTTTACGAGATAATAAAGGAGTTCGCTGGTTCTCAACACTAAAGGATAAAATCCATATCCAGTCTCCCGTAATTAAACAACCTACCGGTTCTAAAGGCGATATCCAGTTGGAGGTCTGTTGATGACCTGAGGAACTTTCGGAACATCAAGCCCAGACTTATTTGTTTCCCTACACTTCCCCTCCACTTACTTTCGTATTCCTTCAGAACCCCTTCGCTGAAGTCGTTGAACCTGAAGGCCTTTTCTATAATATTCGAAGCGATCTTTGCGCACGTTAAACCGTATATCACCCCTCCGCCCGACCATGGCTTGACCTGCCCCGCCGAACTGCCTATCAGTAAAACCCTTCTTGAATACGTTCTCTTCACGGGTCTCACCGGTATCAGACCGGCAAACTTTTCGTATTCCTTTAGACCAAAAAATCTTTCCAGATCCGCGAATTTCACATACTTCCCCCAGACCCCGTATTCTGTCGTTTTCCCTCTGGGGATTTTCCAGAAAAAACCATCTTTCAACGAACCTTTATCGAAGTACAGGTCAACCTTGTTCGAGTGATCTTTTGTCTTCACGACCCCCATCAGCCCCTTTACAGTTTCCTCACCTACCGAGATCCCCTTCCCGATAGTGGAATCAGGGCCATCGCATCCTATCACCATTTCACCCCTAAGCTTCCCTTTGGCAGTATCGATCTCGACCCAGTTCTTTCGAAAAGTTATTCCTTTCGCTTTGCAGTTAAGCCTCACCCTCGATTTCACGAACTCCGATATCTTCCTGTCGAACTTCGTCCGGTTGATGACATAAGCAGCCTTTGCTTTCTTCAAAACAAGCTCGCTCCTCTTCGAATGCAACACAGCGAGATCGACTTCGTTCTCTATAACATTCCATTCTCTTATATCAGGGAAAAACCTTTCGATATTCCTTGATATCAGACCAGAGCATTTCAGGGGCTTCCCTATATTCCTGTCCTCTTCCAGGACGACCACACGATACCCCATATCTTCGCAGAGTTTCGCCGTATACAGACCGACAGGTCCTCCGCCAACAACCACGACATCGAACATAATAAGCTCTATATGCACTACTTATATAAACCCGATTCGAATAAAATAGTAATGATATTATGATCAAGAATTACAAATTTTTTCTTTTGGTGCCGTTGATAGTGTTGCTGCTGTCCGTAGCTATCCTTGTCAACCAGTACAACCAGACGGGGGAGTGGTTCAAGAGGTCGATCGAGCTTAAGGGAGGGATGCTCATAACGATCAACACAGAGGAAAGGCTCGATATAACAAATATAGAAGACCAGTTAAAATCGAAATTCCACCCCATCAACGTAAGGGAGATAAGGTCTTTCGAAGGCTACGGGACGATAATAGAAACATCAAGCGAGATAGAGCCAGACGAGATCCTCTCAGAACTCGCTTCCCTTGGGATAAACACGGACGACATTTCTATCGAATCCATCGGCCCTTCCCTGGGGATGGCGTTCTGGTTGCAGGCGCAACTCGCGATAATAATCGCTTTCATCTTCATGGGCATAATAGTTTTCGTTATATTCCGGACGTTCATCCCATCAATCGCGGTCATAATGTCCGCTATGTCAGATATTCTAATCACCTTAGCATTCATGCAGGTTTTCGGGATCGAACTTTCCCTCGCTGGCCTGGCTGCGCTCCTCATGCTCGTAGGTTATTCCGTTGACACTGATATAATGTTGACATCACGATTGCTCAGGGAATCCGAGGAGAAAACGCTGGCTGATAAAATGAAGCGCGCCCTGAAAACAGGACTGACCATGACGTTCACATCCATAGGGGCGCTGGCAGCCCTCCTGCTGTCTGCGATATCCCCTGTCCTGTCGCAGATAGCGATGGTCCTGCTCATAGGCTTATCTTTTGACATAATGAACACGTGGCTAATGAATTCCGTCATACTCAGGTGGTATTGCGAGAAGAGGGGATTGATATAATGTTGAGACACTGGAGACTTTTATTGCTCCTGATAATGGTGGTAGCAGGCGCAATGGCGATAGGTCTTAAACCGCAATACACAGGAGTTCAAATAGTGTATGTTTACGAGGATTCCCCGGCCAAGGGCGTTCTCCAGCAGGGGATGGTAATATCAGAGGTTAACGGACAGAGGATTCACAATTCGGATGAATGGAGCTTGATCGCGAAGGATTACAAGGGCGAAATAGAATTGAAGGTTGACAGAGAGGACTACAGCTTTTTCGTCAACGAAAGCAGCATAGGGATAGACGTGATGGAAATCGATCGGACCAATCTCGATTTCGGTCTTGACATAAAAGGAGGGACGCGCATCCTTTTGAAACCAAAGGAGAACGCTTCATCCCAGATGCTTGAACAAATAATAGCGACACTCCAGATCAGGGCGAATATATACGGATTGCGAGAGATCCGCTTCTTCCCTGTAAGGGGGATGGGCGGGGATTATTACGTTCAGATAGAGGCCGCTGGCCTGGGGAGGGAGATCGTCGATACCCTGCTCTCGAAACAGGGGAATTTCGAGGCCAAGATAA
>JAGMCY010000043.1 GCA_023128965.1 Candidatus Aenigmatarchaeota archaeon
CAACATCCAAATCCCTGAATTCAGGCCCCACGTGCTCCTCTTTCAGGCGATCCCTGGACTCGTATTCACTCAAATAGGACTCGTAACCGACCCCCATCATATAACAAAGGGGAATATATCTCATGACGAAATGATCTATGTTATGTGATTTCCCCACTATTATGGTTTTGGGTATGTAATCCAGTACTTCTGTGAGCGTCGGAACGATCTCCTCAAAATTCTTGTAAGCATTCCCTCTGGGGTGTATGAATATGAATTCGCAGGCATCCGCCCCAAGCTTTATGTTGTTCTCCGCTATCTGCGGGAGGTATTTGTAGTTTGGTCTTATTATCACGGTGTTCGTGCATAGGTAAATATCCGGCTTTATCTCCTTCACGTTTTTTATCCCACTTGTTAACTGCTCGAACGAACCCGGACTACTCGTCAGATAATCATGGAGCTTCGCGTTATGGCCGTGGATCGAAAATATGGCGTGGTTCAAGCCGCAGTCTATGATATTCTTGGCGAAATCCTTGTAGTAAAACATCCTTCCATTGGTGGTCATTCCTACTGTCGGGAAGCCGAGTTTTTTCGCATAGCTAACGAGTTCGAAAATATCCTTCCTTATGCCTGGTTCACCTCCAAGGAAATCCACGAAGTTACAACCCCTTTCAATTCCTTCTTCCAGTTCCCTCTTTGCCTCCTCTGTGGTTTTTGGCTTTATGTTCTTGTCGAATCTTTTATCTGCACAATAACAGAACCTGCAATTGTTGTTGCATTCGTATCCCAAAATCAAAGAGAGTTTTCTTGTAACCATTTATCTCAAAAATATTTTGTAAGTAAATTTTATAACCTTGTTTATGATGGCTCTAGCTTCTGTCCTGATACATAAAACTATTAATAATACTATGTAAATTTTAAAGAATGAGATACAAATTCATGAACAGATCAATATTTAACATACTCAGTATTCAGGAATTTTTGGCAGTGAAAAATGACATCAAGCCCGTGATGAGGGGAGGGGGAATAAGAAAGGAACACGCAGAGATAATAAGGCAAGAACTGAAGAAAGAAAAAATGCGCGTATTAGTTAAAACTTTGGATATACCAAGATTAGTGGATAAAAATCAATTTTTTCACGAGAAACACATAATGTTGTATATTTCAAAATCTATGGAGCTTGCGAGGCAGGCGTACAAAGCCGAGAAAGAAGGTGACCAAATAAGTTTTGGAAGGCTTTTGGGCTATCCAGAATGTTGCGTAGATTTCTACCAACATAAAATACCTAATCCGGTGGATGATGAATTTTCCTTTGTTTTGAACACCCTTTCCAATACAAATGGCAAACCATCATTTTACACGAACAACATCTTCAATTTCCAGACCAGGGCACCCACCAAACACAGATTAGACATTTTTAACAATTTTAGTAGTCTGTTGGGAGAGCGAACAAAACACTTTCTAGTATCCCACATACCATGCTCCTACAGATGCAAAGAGAGTATTAGGATAGGCAGGGAAATTTTGAAACTTATTAAAAACGAAGACCAGCAATTCGCGAGAGATATCGTTTCTGATATAAGAAAAACATTTTTGGTTATGGACGATTTCAATTTTATTTCTTTTGACGGGAAGGTGGATGGAAATTCAATATGTTATCGTACGGCTGAACCCCTTTTAACCCTCTACCCTTCAGACAAATTCATACAAGGCAACAAGGTAATTGTCGGCAGCAACGAGATAAAGATATTCAATGACGGAGATTTGTTGCATAAAATCAGAAAATCCGTTGAGAATGCCAGAGTCTTGGATTTCAGCTGACTGCCTTAAACTCTTTATCCCCCGCCAACACCCAGTAACTCTTCCAAATCCTCGGACACTCATCCTTCACCTTGCATCTCTTACACGCCTCCACGAACATTAGCTCGCTTTCCTGTTTGGTTACGCCCTTCGCTAGTTCCCAGTATTTCTTTTTGATTATACAGAGAGGGAAATGGAAAAGTTTCACATCTATGTTATTTTTAAGCAGAATATCCGCTGCCTTCTCAGCATGGGGAACCACATCCTTGTACTTCACGAAAAGAACCTTTCTGTTTATGTAGGCGTTCCCGGTGTATTTCATGTTTATGAAAACCACCCTGTAAACCCCCTTTAAATTCCCAACGATATATTCAGCTATGTCTTTCAAAGTCTTGTAATTCAGCTCGCTAACTATGACCCTCAGTTCAACCGGTATTCCGAATTCAATGAGGTTTTTAACCCCCTTTACAGTCTGTTCAAAACTTTCAGGAATCCTAGTGATAGCGTCGTGCGTCTTCTTTTCATGTCCATATAAGGCGATGCCCACTTTTAGATTCTCGAGCCCCATGTTCGCAAACTTTTCGGTGAATTCCCTGTAACAAAACATCCTCCCGTTAGAAACTATGAACACGTTCATGTAGGGGTCTCTTTCTTTCGCGTACTTCAAAAATTTGAAAAATCCCTCCCTTATGGTAGGCTCCCCCCCGGTCAAACCAAGTGTATCCCCCGGCCTGACATTGTCTATCACATTCTTTATATGTTCCTCTTTGGGATTCCCCACTTTGAGTTTATCCACCATCTCCATGTTGTATATGCAGGACAAACAATTGTTGTTGCATTTGAACGTCAGCGGCCAGTCAACCATAAA
Source organism: Candidatus Aenigmatarchaeota archaeon (assembly GCA_023128965.1). GTDB lineage: Archaea > Aenigmatarchaeota > Aenigmatarchaeia > QMZP01 > QMZT01 > JAZGEG01. Next base: position 2,648 of record JAGMCY010000043.1, read on the forward strand.
CATCACCAGTAAGTACTCATAAGCATTTAGTTATTGTTAATAAATTTTATAAACCTCATATAATCATTTCAAATAGTCAATTTCCAAGTACATCTTTCTCTGTTATTTTTCGTCCCCCAACTGGTTTGAATTCTGATGATCCCCTTCCCTTCACATATTCTATCCAAGGCCCTTCACATATGAGATAGTATTTGCATTTTTTACATTTGGGAAATTTCTTCTTGGCTATATTCTTCCTTACTTCTGTGTAGTTCAGAATCGCGCTTTTCATATCTCTAAGCTCAATATCTTTGGCCCTGTAAAGTTCAGAACTATGCTTCTCGTAACCCTGAAGAAAACAGAAAGGGACAGACTCCACATCAACCCTTATACCAAAACTTTTGCACGTATCTATCATAGAAATAAGGTATGGTTTCAATTCAGTGTAGGTGGGAACAACCTCATCGAAGTACAACAATGCATTGCCCATCCCATGGGGGAAGGCAACATTTGCATTTTCAATTCCCAAATCTGCAAAAAGTTCTATAATCTTAGGTAAATATTTGAAATTCTTTCTTGAAATCACGATTTTTCCTATGACCTTTTGATCCAGGTGTTTCAAATCAACAAGATTTTTTATACCCTGAACGGTCTGTTCGAAACTTCCCTCAAATCTAGTTATTTTATCATGTATTTTTGCCGAAGATCCATGAAGTGCAAATTGGTATTGAATGGGAGCAATTTTTGCAATTTTCTCCGCAAAATCCTTGTAGTAAAACATCCTTCCATTGGTCTGCATTTGAATTTCGAACCCAAGAAGTTTGGCATAATTTATTAACTCGAAAATATCATTTCTTATGGCCGGTTCCCCACCTGTTAAAACTATAATTCTAGCACCATTAGCCTTTGCCACACCCATCAACTTTTTGGCTTCCTCTGTTGTTCTGTCAAGTTTTAGCTTTCTTTTTATAAGTTCCCTTCTCTTATCTGCAATTACACAATGTACGCAGTTGTTGTTGCAGGAATAACCGAGTTTTACATCAACGAGTTTATATTCATTCATAATACTCACAAGATAGTTACCACTTAATAAACCTCTTTGGGATCTCTAATGATTTTTCCCTTTACTGCTTTTATCTCCTTTTCACCCATTACTTCCACGTAACCTTTCATGACTCCAATACAAACAAGCCGGTATCTGCAATTTTTACATGCGTTCACGAGAATATTATCCCCCTTCCTTTTTTCATCCAAATTCGTATCCATATGGGGCCAGAACATTTTTGTCTGCAGTTCCATCATGGAGGAGTATCCTTCGTAGCCTTTCATGAAGCAAACTGGGTAGTTCAGGGTCCATCCCTGTTTGCCTGCATCGTTAAGAACATCTATGGCCCGATGAGTGTATTTCTGGACTTCTTTCATTCTTGGTATAAGGATTTTATTCTCCTTCAAGTGGCCATCTATTGTCGGGAAAATCAGGCAGACAGACCTTATGTAATCTTTAATCATCTCCATTGTTTCCGGAAGGAATTTATAGGTTTTTGAAGTGATCACCGTGTTTACGTCTATGGTTTTCCCGTATGAATGAAGATTTTTCAAGCCTTTGATTGCCTGCTCAAATGACCCCTTAACCCCGGACAAACTATCGTGAAGTTTCGCATCAGGGCAGTGAACAGAAAAAATCGCTCCTGTTAGACCAGCATTAACCGTCATTTCCGTGAACTTATCATAAGAAAACATTCTCCCATTCGTGGTCACTCGAATTTCCTTGATTCCTTTGTTTTTCGTGTAGGAAACCAATTCTAAAATATCCCTTCTTATCGTGGGTTCCCCTCCGGTGAAATTTATCTCTTCCGGTTTTTCAGAAACAGCCCTGTCTATATCAGCTATAACCTCTTTCGTGGTTTTGTCAAAGGACCTCAGCTTATCCCCAACAGAACAGAATAGACAGTTATTGTTACAGGAAAACCCGGTAACTATTTCTA
>JAGMCY010000044.1 GCA_023128965.1 Candidatus Aenigmatarchaeota archaeon
GAAACTCCTTACCTTGACATCCAGGATCTCTATCCTCAGTCTCCCCACGCCGAAATTCTTCTCCACGCGAGCGATCTTCCCGTCGTAGTTCACGGTCACGACCACGTGGTATGTCCCAGGGTTCACCTCCGCCTTCCAGGGTATGATTATCTCCCCTGTTTTCTTGGAATCCACGCTTATCTCCTCGCTTTCGATTATTGCTATCCTTTCATTCGTCGGGCCGAGGATATCTATCGTAGCAAAGGCCTTGTATATGTTCTCATCCCCGAGGTTGAATACCTTTACGAAGAACGTAACCGTCTCGTTGGGTTCTGCCTCGTGTATTGCCAGATCCAATTCCGCGTACTTCCCCGGGTAAGGAACCTTCACCCTTAACTGATGGATTACGGCAGTAGTTGCCATGACGAGCTGTTCGCCCTCTTTCACCCCGGCCGGCATTTCCATGACAACGATCTTCCCCCAGTGATCCCCGGCCTTTTCGATTTTTTCAGGGAGCCTGAATGTATAGGTGAAGGGTTTCGATTCGTCCGTTTCCTTGAATTCCACTATGTTTTTTTCAGAAGTTATGTAGTCTTTCAATTCCTCTTCCGCATAAACAAATGCGGTGAACTCCTTGCGTTCGTTGTTTATGATCGTGAAGGTCACGGTTTTCTCGAGGTTCGGCTCGAAATCCACGGTTGTCCTACCCGGGGTGACGCCGATCGCCCCTGCGTTTATCGGGATTAGACCCAGCGCTAACAAAATCGTTAACACTGCGAAACCCTTAAGCCTGCTCTGCCTTGACATCCTCATCCTCTTCTATTTCGATAGATTCATTCACATCCAACAAGAACGCTCCTGTTATCCTGTGTATGAGCAGATCTACATTCCCCTCGTTCTTCACCTCGTTTTCCTCTCTCGAAAGAACAACGCTCGACCCTATCGTTAGCTTCCGAACTTCGCTCGTTACCAAACCCGAACCAACCTTCCAATAATAATTCCCCAAGTCGAGCACGTCCGTGAATCTGTACGAATTCCCTGTAATTCCCTTTTTCAGAGGCGTCCCGAAATCAGGATCTTCATCCAGAAAGATCACGAACTCTCCCTGCATTCCACCCCAGTTGAATTCGGGCTTCCTATCGGTGGTGTACAACCCGTTTTCAGGCGAGATCAGCGGGATGGTGACGAGGTTAACGAAAACGAACGAAAGCATAACAATGACTACTAAATTCAAAATCACGAATGACATCTTAGCTCTATCCATGATACTCACCTGTGAATACTATATTGGATGATTTCGTTCCGACAGGTTCGCCCGGGGGAACCTCAATATAAATGTCGATTTCCGCGGAGCTGTTCCCCGGGGTGTAATTCATGTAGTCCATAAAGGTCACGTTTTGGTCAACCTGCGGTACGTTAACGGAAGAGGTCTGGGAACCGCTCCAGTTGAACGCCCCCTCTTCCCCGGTAAGCCAGTCCACCGAATAGTTGAAGTAGTCCGAGGGCTGCGAAACCGCATCCCACAGCAAATCCTCTGATGATATGTTAACATCGATCATGCAGTTTCCTACGTTCCTGAGCGAGAATGG
>JAGMCY010000045.1 GCA_023128965.1 Candidatus Aenigmatarchaeota archaeon
TCACGAAAGCCAGGAAATAATTCTCTTGTCCTGCCTCACCACTGCCGTTGAACTGCAGGTAAGCGACATGTTTTATCGAATTTCCTACCGTTATGTTCGTTTCGTTCAGCTGTATTCCAATTCTTCTGATTGAGCTGTCCTCCAAACCGAAGAACTTGTTCGTCCCGTTCTCGTATATGTTAACAATACCAACAAAAGTCTGCCCGTCCTCACGTGCAACCCATCCGTAAGATCCAGGGTCGTTAGGATTGGACATGTTGGGGTAGTTATCAACGCCTCCTGGCAGGTCCATTGAATAGTTAACATCCAAGGCAAGCGCTCCAGCAACAGTTGAATTCCTGGTTATGTTGTAACTGGCATTATTCACGAATATCTGCTCTATCTTCATCCAGTCGATGTCCCGGTAGAATGTGTATCTCTTTATGAGATATCCCTCGTTGGTTTTGTTATCCGGCTGGTTCCAGAAAATCTCCTCACCCTTCTGCTCAATAACAATCCTCACGGGTCCCACGTGCTTGAAGGTTGCGTTGTCCCTCAGGTCGAAGCCGAACGTATCGGTCGCGTTCGAGAATTTGGAATATTCGACTGTTTTGTTATCCGAGGGGTCCACCCTCAGTATCTCGTTTTCAGTCCCCTGGTCAATTACATGATAAATACCTGATGTGTTCTCCCCCCTTTCCGTGTCAACCCACCAGCGGAATAACGAATTGTTAACGTTGAATTCTGAAACGTTCCCCGTGTAGTTGTAGGATAGATTGGTCGAATAGTTTGCCTCATTTTTGTTCCCGTTTTCTGTCATGTCAAAGTAAATGTAGAAGTAGCGGATTTCATCCGCTTGCGTTGTTCCGTTCATTTCGAAGACAAGCGTTCCTACAGCATTCGTGGTTGGATCGTAATCCCCGCCTTTGTCGAATTGCGAGGGGAGTTCGTGAAGGACCGAACCGGTTGAATTGTATTCTATCACGCGGGTGGAATTCTCATCGAACGTCCCTGAGACGTTAATATCTTGCAGTACCTTCGTGAAGTTTATTTCATACTCGACAGGCCAGTTCTTTCTTTCGTAACCGGTGTTGTTTATCTCCAAACCAACCCTGTAATGCCAGTTAACGTCCCACCACTCAGGCAGTTCTTTTATTGTCATGTTGTCCTCACCGCTCAGTGTACCGTAACCGAGACTTGTAGCATCGCAGGTGACATTCCATGTATGGTTGCCTGCGGTTAAGAAAGATATCTCGTATTCGTAGAGTTTGGAAGCGGTGTTGAAACTCATGTTAATTGGACCGATATACGTGGAAGATATGTTGAATGATATTTCACAGTACGTACCAGAACCGTTGATCGGTTCTCCTGAAGAAGAATTAGTGAGATTTGTGTAGAAATTGACGGGAAGGCTTTTATAAGACGATATAAAACCGCCTTTCTCATCCCCTTGGTACCACATGGTGAGATTCATTCCTGAACCAGAGACCGAAACAAAATATCCCGTTAATCTCATGGTTATAGGAAGCAATAATAAGGAGATGGCTATTAAAGACAAAAATAATATCTTAACAACAAAATCATTCTTCATCACAACTCTCTCCTGTTCATGTTTTGCCCAAAATCATTTTCTTCGTTTTCTCGTACGCTTCCTTGCTTATGAAACCCTTTTTGAAGGTCTCCTCCAAATCTTTCAGCAGCACTTCATCCCTTTCAACCCCTTCAGGTGGCTTCTCCGCTGTTTCAGAAGGCTTCGCTTCTTTAACGGTTT